>SBAV01000331.1 GCA_005239965.1 Methylobacter tundripaludum | reverse complement strand
GCCAACCATTTTGCGCTACGAACAAAGCTGTTCATAAAAGCAAACCAGATAGCCTATGCTGAATTACAAAAATTACGGACTGCGTAACATCAGATAATATTTATATTTAGGCCATTACCTGAATTATCTTGGGCGCTAGCGTTACTACTTTTGTACCGTTTGACTTCAACCTCCGAGGCCGAATCCCAAACGATCATACCAATATTGCTGACATTTTTTGCGCGGCCTGCAAAAAATGAATGCTTTGGGCGTATGTATACATTGATATGCAATTGGCCACATCTTTCAAACTTCTAAAAAATGGGCAAACCGTGGTAAATAAAGCTCTTTAAAATTTTCGTGGGAGGAGATGGGCTATAATTAAAAAATGGCAGACTATTTGCTTTATTTTAAGATTAAAATTCGAATACTCACTTAAGACAGGACGGTTGTGGATAAAGCTATTCATGGTGAGATTGCCTAATAATGAATGACTTGTCACGTATTAAGCAGGTAGTTATTTAAGCGTTCATATTCACTTGAATTCATGGCATAGAATATGTATTAATTTATTGATTTATATCAATATTATAAAAATAAGTAATTTGTATTGTATAAAAAATGGTGATCTATGCCCGCTCTGGTTGGAGCAAGAGGGAGTCATCAACTTGAAGACGGATGACAGTCGATAAGGGCATCCAGAACTATGGGTCTTTCTATGTCAACCGAAGAGACAGATAATGGCCGTTATTATTGAAGCCTGATTTCTAAACCGAATCTTGACTGCATTAATATTTTGAATGATGAGCGTAACAATATGATTTTGCCTTATATTTTGTTAGTTGATGATAATAAAATTAGAGCCCAGCACCTTGAGATCATTTTCCGGTTTATGGGATATCGGGTAGAAATGGTCGATTCATTAAATTATGATTCTACCGCTTGTGAATTTGATCAGTTGTTTGGTATTTTCGTAGGTCATAGCTTAAGTAATCAGACTGCTATCATTAAAAATATTGCCGATAAGGCGGGCAAAACTCCGGTCGTCCTGGTAATCGATAAGGAAGCTCTGCTTCAGGTATCGACAATGCTTAATAATGACATATTTCAAGTGCTGGAATGGCCTGTTACCTATTCCAGCCTGAAACTGATAACCGATAAGTTATTGGTTTTTCATACCCGGCAAGAATCAGGTCAACAGGCAATCCAAGGGGGGCCTTTGGATCGTAGAAGTTATGACCGCCGTTTTTCTGCATTTGATCGGCTAAAAGGGAATAGCCAAGCTATTGTCAATATCCGTAAATCGATAACCCAGGTTGCCCAATCAGATGCGACTGTGTTAATTCTTGGCGAGTCAGGGACAGGGAAAGAAATTATTGCCCGGGCTTTGCATGATACCTCCTTGCGGCGGTCAAAACTGTTTGTTCCCATTAATTGTGGCGCGATCCCCGGTGAATTACTGGAAAGTGAGCTGTTTGGGCATGAAAAAGGCGCTTTTACCGGCGCTTTAAGCGCAAGGCAGGGACGTTTTGAGATGGCGGAAGGGGGTACTCTTTTTCTTGATGAAATTGGCGACATGCCCATGGCAATGCAGGTTAAGTTATTGCGTGTATTGCAGGAACGTAGTTTTGAACGCGTGGGCAGCAATAAAACCCTGCATTGTGATGTCCGGGTTATCGCGGCAACGCACAGGCATCTTGAGGATGAGATAAAAGAAAACCGGTTTCGCGAAGATTTGTTTTATCGGTTGAATGTTTTTCCTATTGAGGTGCCCGCCCTAAGGGACAGGACTGAGGATATTCCCTGCTTAGTGCTGGATATTATTGCTTGTATGGAAGCTTCCAATCGTGGTTCTGTGCGGTTTACCCCTGCATCATTGGCTGCTTTGATGCAATATGAATGGCCGGGCAATATCAGGGAATTGGCCAACTTGATTGAAAGGATGGCCATTCTTTATCCCAATGAACAGGTGGATGCGGTTAATTTGCCGGAAAAATTTCAACACTATAAAGTACCGGACGAAGCAAGCATTCCTATCGAAACTATGTGTATGGACTCCTTTGTTGATTCGTCGGAAAAAATGGAAGTTAATGGCACGATTGAGAACCTGTCGGCAGTTTTAATGCAATTGCCGGAGCAGGGTATGGATTTGAAGGAGTATCTGACTGCTATGGAAATCAACTTGATATACCAAGCATTGAATGAATGCAACGGTGTGGTGGCCCATGCCGCCAAGCGTTTGAATATGCGCCGTACGACACTGGTTGAAAAATTACGTAAATACGATTTGCAAAGTTACAGTTGAAAATTCAATTCCCCCCGTTATTGCCACCCGATCCAGACAAAAAAAGAGACTGCGTGCCTTGGCATTAATAAAGCAATCCCCTAAGCTGTCATATTTTTGACGGATAGCCATCAAAAGTTAAAAATGACAATAAAAATAAATACATAAGAAATATCAAGAAGGGAATATTCAGGCTTATTATTCTATGCCAACACATGGCATTAATAATGCATATAGTTAGTTACTAGGTAAATAAGCAAGGAAAACCCATGAGTGATATGAATATAAACCAGGTCTTGGCCCAAATGCGGGCCATGTCGCTTCAGGCGGGCGGCTCTGTCCAGGAAACAGGTGGGCATACTGATTTTTCGGCATTATTACAACAGTCCATCGCTTCCGTTAATGACACGCAGCAAAGTGCCGGAAAAATGGCGGAAGCCTTTGAAGCGGGTGCGGCCAACATAAGTTTGGCGGATGTTATGGTGACCGCACAGAAAGCCAGTGTTTCTTTTCAGGCCATGCTACAGGTCAGGAACAAATTGGTTGAAGCCTATCAAGACGTCATGAACATGCCCATGTAGTCCGGCAAGTTGTCATTAAAACGCGCTGTGATTAGAAAATGAGTGAACAAAACGGCAATAATCTGGTGGAGACAACAGGCGTTCAGCAGGCTTTAACGGCAAAGAGCGAGACCCATCCTGCCATGAAAGGCTTGGCGGAGCTGACAATAGCGCGCCAGCTTGGCTTAATGCTCGGCCTGGCTTTTAGTGTTGCTATCGGGGTTGCTATTGTTTTATGGTCACAGGCTCCCTCTTATGGGCGCTTGTTTTCCGAAATTGGTGAAAAGGATGTGGCTGAAATTCTTGAAGTCCTGGATACGCAGGGCATTAAGTATAAAGTCGAAACCGGTTCCGGTGCAATCATGGTGCCGATTGATAATGTGGACGAGGTAAAGCTTAAATTAGCAGGTTTAGGGTTGCCCAGAAGCAATAGCCTGGGTTATGAACTACTGGATAAAGACCAGGGCTTCGGTTCCAGCAAAAGCGTTGAAATGGTGCGCTTCCAACGGGCCCTGGAGGGCGAGATCGCACAAACCATCATGGCTATCCAGAGCGTAAAAACCGCCAGGGTGCTGTTGGCCATCCCTGTACAGTCGGTATTTGTGCGGGACCGTAAAAAACCCAGCGCTTCTGTCATAGTCAATTTATATCAGGGCAGATCATTGGATAAAGGCCAAATTGAATCCATTATTCATTTGGTGGCTTCCAGTGTGCCCCAGCTTGAAGCAGAACAAGTGACAGTTGTTGACCAAAAAGGCCGGCTGTTAAATAGCAAGGACTCATCGTCAATAAACTATTTGACCTCGAAGCAATTCGAATACAAGAAAAATATTGAAGAACACCTGATGGAGCGGATTGCCAATATTTTGTCGCCCTTGGTGGGTGACGGTATGCGCGCGCAAATTTCAGCCGATGTGGATTTTACCGAGACTGACAAAACACAGGAACTGTTCAACCCAAAATCATCAGTCCTAAGAAGTGAACAAACATCGGAAGAACAAAGCACATTGCCCGCTATCCAGGGCGTTCCCGGCGCGTTATCCAATCAGCCAACGCCGGCAGGCGTTGCTCCGGAAACGGTTCCCACACCCGGTTCAGCACAGGATCCAAAAACGGCAGCGGCGCCGGGTTCAAGCGCAAAAAATGCGACACGTAATTTTGAGCTGGATAAAACAATCACCCACACACGTCTGGCTACAGGGCTATTGCGCAGGCTGTCCGTTGCCGTAGTTGTTGATGACCAGCGTACAGTCCAGACTGATGGAAAAATAAAAACCCAACCCTATACCCCGGCAGACATTAATCGCTTTACTGACCTCGTGAAACAGGCAGTGGGTTTTGACAGCGCCCGGGGTGACCAGGTCACTGTCACTAATGTCGCCTTCAAACCACCCGAAGCATTGGAGGCATTGCCTGGAATACCGTTGTGGGAACAGGGTTGGTTTCTTAATTTGCTGAAGCAGGTGGCGGCAGTATTTGCGGTGCTGTTCCTGATTTTTGGTGTACTACGACCCACCATGCGCCGTCTTGCCGGACGGGACGAAGAGAAAAAAATGCTCGCCCTGACGGATGAGCAAGCAAAGACAGCGGCAATGGGCGATGTTGTGAGCTACAATTATAATCAAGATGGCACCCTTGCCCCTGCTGCACTTGACTTACAACAACCGGCATCTGAGTTACCGACCCACATGGAAGATTTATTGCTGATTGATACGCCACCTGATTATGAAAAACGCTTGGAATATTTGCAAAAAGTCGTTGATAACGATCCGAAATTAGTCGCTCAAGTCATTAAGAGATGGGTGAGGTAAAGATATGGCCAGGGATTTAAATCAAGCTGAGCGCGCCGCTTTATTTTTGTTTGCGCTAGGGGAGGACAGGGCGGCATCCGTTTTAAAACACATGGAACCCAAAGAAGTGCAAGTCATCGGCTTTGCTATGGCAAGATTGGCTGATATTTCTCCGGTAATGGTTGATGATGTCCTTGAAGAGATTATTATTGCCATAAAAAACCTGACTTCGCTGGGCATTGACTCGGATGGTTATATCCAAAAAGTATTGATTGACGCCCTGGGCAAAGAAAAGGCCAAAGATATCATTGAACGCATTTTTGCGAGCAGCGGGGGAAAGGGCATTGACCAATTGAAATGCATGGATGCTTTGTCAATTTCAGATTTGGTGCGCTTGGAACATCCGCAAATTGGCGCCATTATTTTGTCTTTGCTGGGCAGCGCCAAGGCGGCCGAGGTCATGTTGCGTTTACCTAAAAATGTGCGTTCCGATCTGCTGGTTAGGATTGCAACCCTGCAAGGCATACAGCCCGCCGCCTTGCGGGAACTGGATGATATTATGGAAAAGCAACTCAGCGGCAGTGAAACCGATAAAGCGACAACGCATGGTGGAATTGATGTCGCGGCCAATATATTAAATTTCATGGACAATGCTGCCAGTAATTCAGTGTTGGCGAGTATTTCCGAAAGCAATGCGGACTTGGCCTTAAAAATTCAGGACAAGATGTTTGTTTTTGAGGATCTGGCTTCCCTGAGCGCAAGCAACATGCAAACAGTGCTGCGCGAAATTCCAACAGGCACACTGTTATTGGCGTTGCGGGGCGCAAGTGAGGAACTTAAGGAGAAAATATACAGCAATATGTCCAGGCGGGCGGCCGAAATACTGCGGGACGATTTGGAAGCCTCACCACCGGCTAAATTGGCTGAAGTGGAAGGGGCTCAAAAAGATATATTGGGGAGAGTCAAACAATTGGCAGACTCAGGCGAAATCCAGTTAGGCAGTGACAGCGATGAATTCATCTAAAACCTATGGATTTTCGCCATCCGAGCTCGCATCGTTAAGCGTATGGCGTATGCCTGATGTTCCCGTAAACCCAGGGTCACTGGCTTTGGCAGAGGCCCAAAATTCCGAGCCCCTATCAATGGCTGTTTTAACGGTAGACGAAATCGAAGCCATGCAAAAGCAGGCGTATGATGAAGCGTTTGCGCAAGGTAAACAGGATGGCTATAGCGAAGGTTTTAATGAAGGGGAAAGGCAAGGCTATGCTGAAAATATGCAGGCGTTGCAAAAAAAGGCGGCAGAATTCGCCTGTCTTATGGAATCATTAAGCCAACCGCTTAAAGTGCTTGATGCCGAAGTGGAAAAAGAGTTGGTCAAACTGGCTATGGCTATTGCAACGCAAATAATACGCAGGGAAATTAAGCTGGATCCAGGGCAGGTTATTGCCGCCGTCAGGGAAGCGATAAAGGTGTTGCCGTTATCGTCACAAAAAATCAGCTTGCATTTGCACCCTAAAGATGCCGAACTTGTGCGTTCTGCATTGTCATTGGACAAAATGACCCCGGCCTGGCGGGTTGTTGAGGATCCATTGATTACCCGTGGCGGTTGCAGAGTCGATACGGAAGTTTCCCATATTGATGCCAGCGTGGAAAATCGATTGGCTGCCATTGTCGCAACACTGTTTGGCGGTGAACGGCAACACGATCGTAAGGATACAGGAGATAGGGCGCCAACAGTAGGGGTTTTAGGCAATGCAGGGACAATTGCCGGGGATAAACATTCGTGATCCCGAACGCAGACAGGTCACAGCTTTGGCTGAACCAATTAAAGCCCTACGCCAAAAAATTGGCAGAAGCGCCTGAACTCATTGTTGAGGGTAAGCTTTTCCGTATGGTAGGGTTGACCCTGGAAGCCGTGGGATGCAGGGCCGCTATTGGTTCTCGTTGCCGGATTGAGGCCAAAAGCGGCAAAATAATCGAGGCGGAAGTGGTTGGCTTTGCCGGCGAGCGGGTTTTTTTGATGCCAACAGGCGAGTTATATGGGCTTGAACCGGATTGTCGCGTCATTCCTTTGGGTAAAAATAGCCTGGCCCGCGTAGGTTATGGTTTATTGGGCAGGGTTCTGGATGGCGCAGGAAATCCACTGGATGATAAAGGCCCGCTTAAAACCGAGGCCCAGATTTCACTTAATGGCATACCAATAAACCCTTTGTCGAGAAAACCTATCCGCGAACCGCTCGATGTCGGAGTGAGGGCGATCAATTCGCTGCTTAGCGTGGGACGGGGCCAACGGATGGGCCTGTTTGCCGGCACAGGCGTTGGAAAAAGCATATTGCTTGGCATGATGACAAAATTTACCACCGCCGATATTGTTGTGGTCGGATTGATTGGGGAGCGGGGCCGAGAAGTCAATGAATTTGTCCAGAAAATTCTGGGCGAAGAGGGCCTTAAAAGATCCGTGGTCGTTGCCACGCCTGCCGATTGCCCCCCGTTGATGCGGGTACACGGGGCTTTGCTTGCAACCAGTATTGCAGAATATTTTCGTGATCAAGGCCGTGATGTTTTGTTATTGATGGACTCATTAACACGGTTTGCCCAGGCGCACCGTGAGATTGCCTTGGCTATCGATGAGCCGCCTGCTACCAAGGGTTATCCTCCTTCTGTTTTTGCCAAATTACCGCACCTGGTGGAACGGGCCGGCAATGCCAATGTGGGAGGTGGATCAATAACGGCTTTTTATACGGTGTTGGCAGAAGGCGATGATACCAATGATCCGATCGCCGATGCGGCCCGGGGGGTGTTGGACGGCCACATTGTCTTATCCAGAGGCCTTGCTGAAGCGGGACATTTTCCGGCAATAGACATAGAGGCGTCAGTGAGCCGTGTCATGCCGGACATTGTGGATGCCGGACATTTACAGATGGCGCGGGATGTCAGGCGATTGTATTCACTTTATCAGCAAAACCGGGACTTAATCAGTGTCGGCGCCTATCAACCTGGTTCTGATCCTCGAATTGACCAAGCCATTGAAAAAAATGCCGCCATTGTGGATTTCCTGCAACAGGATATGAATGAACCGGTTGATATAAACCGCAGCCTGCACGAACTGGAAATTTTGTTAGGTTTAAGTAAGGCTTCTACCTGACGATGAAAAAATCACAGCGTATTAAGACAATAGTCGAGATTAAAGCGGCACAAGAAAAAAACACGTTGGAAGCGTTGGGGACATCCCAGCGAAAAGTGTTGGCCCTGCAAGCACAAGTGGAAAGTTTAAAGAAATACCGGCAGGAATATCAGGATAGATTCAATGAAATGGGGCACGATGGCATCAGGGCTGTGCAGTTTCTTGAATTCAGGTCATTTATGGATAAGCTGGATAAGGCAATAGCGGGGCAGGAACATTCTCTGGAAACGTGCAAAACAGACTGCGTGACTAAGCGAAAAATCTGGGAAGGCATGCACCACCGGACCCAAAGCCTGCAAAAAGTTTATAATTCTGCGCTGGCTGCAGAAATAAAACAGGCCAGCAAGTTTGAACAATTGGAACAGGATGAGCGTGCATCCAGATCAGGGAGAAACAGTTCAGGCAGCATGAGAAATGCCTGACTTACCCTCTATGTAGCCGCTCAAAGAACTAGGCATAGAGGCTCAATAAACCTTTACTGACAACACCCCGATCCTGTTCAGTTTTTTCTATTGTGCCGGGAACGTCTTCAGCGCCTTGTTCATGATTTTCTGACGCTTTGAAAAAAGCTTGGGAGTGTGATCGCCCCTGATCTGGCGTAGCGTTCTGGGAAATATTTACATTTGCCAGATTGAGCTGCTGAGTGGCCAGCATTTCCCGTAACTTGGGAATGGAAGCTTCAAGGGCTTCTTTGACTTCCGCATGCTGCGCTGTAAACATAATGGTCGCCTGATCCTGATTAACATCAATACGAACCGATAGGGGGCCAAGATGCGCTGGATTGAGATTGATTTCTGCCGCCGGTAGCGCTTTGTTGTTCATCCATACAATCTGTTCGCCAAGATCCCTGCTCCAGCCAGGATGGGTCAAAGGTTTTGTTATTGCCGGAATATTTGTTCCATTGTCAACTGGCCTATGGAACGGGGTCATATCTGCGATGGCGCCAGGCACTGCTTTCTCTGTCCCTAAAAGGGCGGTTTGATTTTCAGCCATCAGCGCTTTTTTAGCGGGCTCTAAATTTTCCAGGGCCTGCAAATTAAAACCCTGTTCATCCTGAATTGACTGACGAAGAACGGTTTCTTTTTGCAGAAAAGCCCCTGAAGCCGCATCCTCAACAGGCCTGTTCAGTTTAGTCCCTTCAGGCAGGGGCTTTACAAAAGGTAGTCCATTTAGAGCCATGACACTGCCCGCGTCTTGCGTTGTCGGCGCTTCATCAGGAGTAATGCTTGGCGTAATGGCCGTTAGCGTGTCAGTTAACGTACGCAAAGTTGCTTCAAGGTCAGCATCCTCGTTACCGCCAACAGGCTCGTATGATTGGGGGAAATATTCCTCGAACAAGGCTGTCAATTCTTTTTCATCTTCCTGCAAGTTGTCAATGTTTTCCGACACAGTCGGGCTTTTCAATTGTCCCGGTAATTCGACCAGGCCTTTCGCTTCGTTTAATACCCCGATTTGTCCTATTAATGCTTTTGAAAAATTTTCTGGAATAGCCTCTTTTCCAAGTAAAGGCCGCGTTACTGCCCCGCCTTCAATAGGACTATTGCTTGGCGACAAGGATAATAAATTTACGCTTTCAATATTCATCACAAATTCTCTTTGATCTTTGATTTTGTTTAAATAACTGTTTTATGAGGATTACCTAAAAGAGATCAATGTCGCCGGCATTGACCTCTTTCAAAACGCCCTCCCTGATTAGCGTATCATAATGATAAATACGGTTTCGTCCCGCATTCTTAGCCGCATAGAGTGCGCTATCAGCACGGTTGATGACTTCTTGCGGAAGCACGCCTGGATCAGCACTGCTGAAACCGCCACTGATGGTGATATGGCCCACTTGCGGAAACGGGAATCGTTCGATTTTCGTCCGGACACGCTCCAAAGCCTGGGTAACTGATTGAAAGTCGTTGGCAGCAAGGATGGCAATAAACTCTTCACCCCCATAACGGTAGAGGAGATCAGATTGGCGAAACGAAGCCTGCAGCAGACGGGTAACCATTATGAGCACCTCATCGCCGATGGTGTGGCCATAGGTGTCATTGATTTTTTTGAAGTGATCGATATCCAGCACACTGAGCCAGTAAGATTCAGGGACAATAACCCTCATGGTATGTCCATTGTTTGCATCGTGCAGGCGGGCCGACAGTATATTCCACAAACGATCAAGATTGGCTTCCAACGAGTAGCGGTTGAGCAGGCCAGTGAGCTGGTCGCGTTGACTGGTGTCGAGTAAATCAAAGTAGTTAGTGAATACTTCAAGCACACCTTGAATTATTGCATCCTCGACGGGGGCGACTTCCCGATCGCGCTGAAAGACAAAATAGCCAAGCAACCCTTTGACACCGTAGACGGGGTAACAGATAAGCAGGCCCTCGTCCAACTTTCGGCTGCAGGCCTTGCGGAGCATGTGAACGTTGTCAAACAAATTGCCGACAGCCTCCGGGATTTCCTTTCCATTGATGACTTCCCCAACATTATCCACTATATGCTTAACGCCGTCTTTATCCACTACCTTGTGCGAATGATACAGCGCACGTATAACACCGCCATTATCATCGATCCGATAGAACGAGGTTTCAAGTACGCCAAGCAACGGCCCGAGAGTGCGTAACAGACTCTGCTCAACCATATTGGTGTCGCGGATCGACGTCATTGCGCCAAGTTTTTTTAATACGCTTGACAGACCCAAGCCTAAATCTGAGCGTTGATCTTTCATATATAGACTTTCATATAAATAATTTCCACTGACAATTCTATAATACATTGATTATAAATAACTTTATTTTCAAAAAATGGAAATTATTTATCTGAAAAACTATAGACTTTCCTTTACATCTGTCGAGGTACTATTGGAGTTTGATTCTTAGCCAAGATTACGGCTGTTCCATACAGCCTGCATCGTGGCTTTCATTTTCCGCGATTCAACAAGCCCCTGTTCTGGCTAGCTTTCGCTACGCCTATACAGGTTGGTTTGGCTCTCCACGCTCGACGCTCCCCGCCGTTTTGTTGCTTAAGCCGCCTTTAATACAGCTGACTTAATATTGATTGCAGCGTTTAAATCCCTGTCAAGGACAAGTCCGCAATCACATCTGTATATGCGTTCGCTCAATTTTATTTGCTTGATCGAGCCGCACGACGAACACATTTTTGTACTTGGAAACCACCTGTCAATTACGATGACCTGTTTCCCGTACCATTGTGCCTTGTACTTTATCTGCCTGTTAAACTCGAATATGCCAATATCAGCAACTGCTTTTGATAGCTTGCGGTTGCTCAACATGCCTTTGACATTCAAATCTTCAAGACAAATCACATCATTTTCGCTAACCAGCTTGGTGGTCAGTTTGTGCAAGAAGTCCTTGCGGCAATTTGCAATTTTTTCATGCACCCGTGCAACAACAAGGCGCTGCTTCTTCCAGCCGTTTGAGCCTTTGGTTTTCTTGCTCAACTTGCGCTGCTCACGCCTTAATTCTCTTTGGTGCTGGTAGGTGAACTTAGGCGATCCACTTTGGAACCCGTCACTCGTCACTACCACATCTTTAATGCCCACATCAACACCAATAACACGACTTGTTTTTGGTTTTGGTGCCTGCTCTATCTCACAAGCGAACGATACAAAATACTTGCCGCTTGCAGTTTTTGAAACAGTAGCCATTTTGGGCGTTCCGAATGGTAGTTGCGACCATCTAACATTGATAAAACCCAATTTTGGCAATTTGATGAATTCACCCGCACTGTATGTACTCAGTATGTTTCGTTGGTCTAGCTGATAACGTATTGATTCAGAATGGCCTTTCTTCTTGAACTTAGGGAATTTTGCCCTACCTTTGAAAAAATTATCATAGGCTTTATCGAGATCAATAAGCTTCTGGGTAAGCATTCCAGCGGTGGCGTTTTTTAGCCAACCAAAGTTTTCAGTACCTTTCAAAAAGGTTAGGTGCTTATTCAGGCCGACATAATTTATGTTCTCGCCTTTGCCGTTTTCGTCTATGCAGTTTGCATAAACGCATTGCCGCAAGTTAAGCGCATGGTTCCACACGAAACGGGCGCAACCGAATTCAACGGCAAGTTGCGCTTTCTGTTCTTCGGTAGGGTCGAAACGAAATTTATAGGCTTTTCTGATAATCATGGTGTTATAATAATCATTACCACAACAAATTACAAGGATTATTATCATGATCGACTCAGAACGATTAACTTTCATTTGCCCAAAGTGGCTAAAAGACGAGCTAAAACAAATATCCGCCAGCAAAGGAATCACAATGAGCGAATACATAAAAGACACGCTGAAGCGTTCGCTACCGTCCGGTACGCTCACAAAACCTATTGCGGAAAATGAACCAGAATCAAACGCTAATTAAAATGCCCTCTGCTGCTCCACTACGTTACGCAATCCGGCTAGGGGGCGTTGGCTTCCTGTCTCCTTCAATGAAAATTGTTGCCTGGGCCAGGAGAGTAATCTTTGGGCCTCATAGTCCATATAAGGGGTTTATTGTATTGATTCAAATATAGACCAATAACCCTTAATCAACCTGCAAAAATTACCCGGGAACGCGGCACGAAGAAACAGAATATTTTTTCAAGGTTGCACGTGACGGCAATTTTGCCATGGTTCAGTTCAGCGTAAATTTTCACTTGCTGCCATTACAAGCCCCAGAAAAATAGTGGGTAAAAACAAATTAAAACAACTATTCTTTATTTTATTTGTAACGCAATAAGATATGAGTGACTTGCTTTCACAGGAAGAAATTGATGCGCTGCTAAAAGATGTGGATGATGGCGATTTTGAAATTGGAACCGATGCATTTCAAGACAAAGGCGGCGCCAAAGACTATGACTTCAGGAGCCAGGAAAGGATTGTCCGCCGGCGCATTCCAACCCTGGAAATGATTAATGAACGGTTCTCCAAGTATTTGCGCACCTCCCTGTTCAAATTTCTGCACCGTTCTCCGGAAATTTTCTTATATGGCATTCGGATTCAAAAGTTTTCCGAATATACACGCGGGCTGCGTTTGCCAACCAACCTGAACATTATTCGGCTTTTACCGTTGCGGGGGCGGGCATTGATAGCCATCGAACCGAGTTTGATTTTTACTGCGGTAGACAACTTTTTTGGCGGCGGCGGACAGGTTTATAACACGGCTGAGGCCCGGGAATTTACGCCGGCTGAAATGCGGGTCATCCAGATACTCATTGATATGATTTTCAATGACCTGAAAGAAGCTTGGGAGCCCATTATGGCACTCAATTTTGAATATATGAGCTCAGAAATCAATCCACATTTTGCCAATATTGTCAGTGCCGAAGACATTGTGGTGATCTCTACGGTTAATATTGCACTCGAAGGTGGTGGGGGTGACATTAATATTGTCATGCCCTATTCAATGATTGAGCCGATCAAGGCCTTATTGGACACCATTGGCGATGACGGCAATGAAATTGATATCCAATGGAAGCTTGCATTACGCAATGAAATTCTGGGGGCGGAAATGAGCGTGAAGGGTCTCCTGGTGGAAAAAAACCTATCCATAAGGGAAGTCTTGCAGTTAAAAAAAGGCGATGTAATACCTATTGATATGCCAAAAGCGGTGCTGCTTAATGTAAAAGGGTCGCCTGTTTTTACAGGCAAAGCCTGTACCTCAGAGGGTTATTATGCCGTGCAGATTATTGATAAGGTAAGGACTGAATCAATTTTGGGCGATTCAGCATTTGATTATAACGATATTGGTATGAAATAAAATGAGTAAAGAACCAATTGAAACTGATGATGTTAAGGTAGCCGTATTTGAAGAGGTTGACAGCCCGGGTGAAAGTAAAAAACCATCAGCAACCTCAGCAGATGAACTTAACCTTGATGTTATCCTGGACGTTCCGGTTACCCTTTCCATGGAAATTGGCCGGACACAGATTAATATCAGAAATTTGTTGCAATTAAATAAAGGCTCTGTTGTTGTCCTGGACCGTTTGGCGGGAGAACCGCTTGACATTCTGGTGAACGGCACACTGGTGGCCCATGGCGAAGTTGTGGTGATCAATGATAAATTTGGTATCCGCTTAACCGATGTCATCAGTGTATCGGAACGCGTCAAAAAACTAGCCTGATGCCGGTAAAAATAATTCTGTGCTGGCTTTTATTGCTGTGCTTTCCTCCTGCCGGTTTTGCTCTGGCCGGTACGGACCTGCCAATGCAAACAGCCAGGACCGTTGCTTCTGGAGATATTGCAGCCTGGGGCATGGGCTTGCTGATTGTTTTGGGTGTCTTTTTTCTCTGTGTTTGGGGCGCGCGCAAGCTCAATGGCTTAACCGTTGGCGGTGCAGAAAAAATGCGCGTGGTCGATGGATTATCGTTAGGGCTGCGGGAAAAAGTCATTTTGCTGCAGGTCGGCAAGAAGCAGCTCGTCCTAGGGGTGACACCGGGGCGTATTGAAACCCTGCATGTTTTGGAGGGTGATGATTGCCTGATGAAGGAAGAAACGATGTCTGCAACTGCGGAAACCGGTTTCGCGCAAAAATTAATGCTCGCGATAAAAGCCCACACTGAGTACAGCCGAAGTGGCCCGCCCTGATGTGTAACCGCCTTTTATTCCAGTTAGCTATAGTTGCCCTTGCCGTTCTGTTGATTGAAACACCTGCCTATGCAGCACCAGGTATTGACGCCGTAACGGTTACCACGAATAAACAAGGTGGACAGACGTACAGTGTAACGATCCAGATTCTGGCGTTAATGACGTTGTTAACGGTGTTGCCGGCCTTGTTGCTGACCATGACGTCATTTACCCGGATCATGATCGTCTTAAGCTTGTTACGGCAGGCGCTAGGTACAGGCCAGGCGCCGAGTAACCAGGTGTTATTGGGCCTGTCCCTGTTTTTGACAATTTTCATCATGATGCCGGTGTTCGAGAAGGTCAACAGCGAAGCCGTGCAGCCTTATCTGGAAGAAAAAATTGACGTTACCACCGCATTGGCCAAGGCTTCGGAACCGTTCCGGCAGTTTATGCTGAAACAGACCCGGGAAGCTGACCTGGAATTGTTTATCCGGATTTCCGGTCATTCTGAATTGCAATCGGCTGAGGATGTGCCCTTCTCATTATTGTTGTCCGCTTATGTGACGAGTGAATTGAAAACGGCTTTTCAGATAGGGTTTTTGATTTTCCTGCCGTTTCTTATCATTGACCTGGTGGTTGCCAGTGTGCTGATGTCGATGGGTATGATGATGCTGTCACCGATGATTGTGTCCTTGCCCTTTAAAATCATGCTGTTTGTGCTGGCCGATGGCTGGTCTTTGATCATGGAAATGCTGGCGGCGAGTTTTTATGTCAGCTGATCGAAAGCCAAAATTATGACGCCGGAAACCATTTACAAGGTTAGCCAGGATGCAATGATCGTTGCCATCAAGCTGACTGCCCCGGTATTGTTGCCGTCTTTGGCAATAGGCCTGATCATTGCCATGTTTCAGGCCGCCACCCAGATTAATGAGGCGACGCTGACATTTGTTCCCAAGTTAATCATCATCGGGTTGGTGCTATTGATTATGGGGCCGTGGATGCTGCAAATGTTCCTCGATTATTTTCAGGGATTGGTCAGGGAAATTCCGCAATTAATCGGCTGAACAGTGAATTTTACCGAAACGCAAATCCTTGGGCAGGTCGCGTCATTTATCTGGCCACTGCTGCGTATCAGTGCGATGTTTGTGGCCGTCCCGTTGTTTAGCCTGCGCGCTGTGCCCGCCCGGGTCAGGCTGATCCTTTCCGTGGCTATGACGTTCGTGGTTATGCCTTTATTGCCGACCCCTCCGGCTGTTGTCATGTTCAGCTATGAAGGGATCAGTGTGGCTATTGTGCAAGTGATGATTGGCTTGGCCAGCGGTTTTATTGTGCAGCTGGTTTTCGCTGCGGTCGTTTTTGCAGGCCAAGGCGTTGCCTTAAGCATGGGGCTGGGATTCGCCTCCATGGTCGATCCACAAAACGGCCAGCAAGTACCGGTAGTCGCGCAACTTTATGCCATTACCAGCACCTTAACTTTTCTCAGCTTAGACGGTCACCTGCTGTTGATAAAAATGTTGCTGGACAGTTTTGCCAGCCTGCCGATTGGCCTTGACGGCATAACCAAAGCCAACATTTGGACTATCATTAGCTGGAGCAGTCGCCTGTTTGCCGGAGGCTTATTGCTGGCAATGCCTGTTATTGCCAGCCTGTTGCTGGTTAATATCGGTTTTGGCGTGACGACCCGGGCCGCTCCACAACTGAATATTTTTTCAGTGGGTTTCCCCGTCACGTTGATACTGGGGATGTTGTTGATTTGGCTAACCTTACCCGATGTGCTGGATCAATTTTCCGGTATTTTAACCGATACCTATGATTTGATCGGGCAGTTGTTGAGGCTGTAAAGTATTACAACGATCAATTTATCATCATATTCAAGCTTTGATAATCCCTATTATTAGGTAAAAACATGAAAAAAGACGCTATAACGATAAAGGAAAATGGCGGAAATAGTCTTCCTGCCCATACAGCTTTCGACGCCAAGCAGCTTGATGTGTTTCAATCGTTTTTATGCAATACCAGTAACGAAAAAGATAAGCTTTCAAATACCGTTGAACTATGGGATAGCATTCCCAAATATTCCATCTCCCAACAAGCCATGAATGGCCTCAGAACGAAAGAAGGGCTTTTACCACGCCTTGAAAAAATCTTCATATACAGGGCGGGAGAATACAAAATTCGTGTAACTGCCGCAATTATAGATTCCGATGATGGCGAAGAAAAAGCCTATTATCCCAGTGCCAATGAAGAGCTGGTGGAGGATGCCCTACGCAAGATAGCGGCAGAACAGAAAAAAGGCTTTTTCGATAAGCCTGATTTTAAAAGCGGCGTGGTATTTTCGCTGCATTTGTTACGGAATGAGTTAAAAAAACGTGGTCATACCAGATCCTATTATGAAATCATTAAAAGCCTGAATATTTTATCGGGCAGCCACATAGAAATCCTGCTTCCTAACGGCAAGGGCTTTGCAAAAACAAACTATCTTCCGTCACTGGCCGCTGTTTCCAGACAAAAATTAAACGAAGACCCTGATGCCAAATGGATAGCGCATTTTCATCCACTGGTAACCCAGTGCATTGATACCTTAAGTTTTCGCCAGTATAACTATCACCAGATGATGTCTCACAGTACCCAGCTTGCCCGTTGGCTACACAAGAAATTGTCTCACAATTACACCAATGCCTCTTGCACCGTTCCCTATCAAATATGGCTTTCAACCATTTGCAGAGACAGCGGCTTGCTGGAATATAAACGACCCAATAATGTCGTAAGGAAATTTGAAGAGGCTTTAACGGAGCTGAAAAATAATGCTGTTCTCATTGCTTTTAGCCGGGAAGAAGATCTAAGAGGAAATCAAAATAAAATCCTTGATATAAAATATTCCCTATCCCCGCATCCTGAATTTATAAAGGATGTGAAAGCGGCCAATAAACGGCAAAAAGATGCAAAGGAAGGATTACCTGGACGGTAGGTTTAGGTCGCAGGTCAAATAAAAGGCGGTAGGTTTAGGTGGCAGATGTCGGTAGGTATAGGTGGCAACTGACAAAAATCAGCCTTTTTAGCACCTGAAAATAAAGTTATCCACAGCCCAACACGGTAGGTATAGGTGGCAGGTCATTAAAAAGGCGGTAGGTTTAGGTGGCAACTGGCCTTTTAGGCGGTAGGTATAGGTGGCAGATCATGCCTGGACGGTAGGTATAGGTGGCAGATGTCGGTAGGTATAGGTGGCAGGTCTATTTTTATCGTACTGTTTTTACTATAATTTTTCGATGTTTTTTGGCCTCTCCTTCTTTATTCTTTTCCTTTATTATCCTTTAACAAATTAACCCAAGATGGATCGCCTGATAATCCACCTTAACTTTGATGGTCGTGGCGGTTTTGTCGTGAAATCGCCAATACGGTTCTTTCACAGTCTTTGTTGCGTTTGTAGATTAAATCATGGCTGAAGATTCAGATCAGGAAAAAACCGAAGAACCCACCAGCAAGCGTCTTGAAGACGCCCGAAAAAAAGGCCAGATTGCCCGTTCCAGGGAACTCAATACCTTTGTCATGCTAATGACAAGCGCCGCCTTGTTGTTGATGCTGGGAGAGAAAATGGGCAATAGCCTGTTAACCATGATGCGAACCCAGTTTCAACTCAGCCGGAAAATCATTTTTGACCCTGCTAGCCCAGTGATCTATTTCAAGCAGCTGATGATCGATGGCGTTATGCTGATGGCTCCTTTTATTGCAGTGCTCGTCATCGCTGCAATTGTTGCTCCACTGGCACTGGGCGGTTGGGTGTTTAGCTGGGAAGCAATAACGCCAAAGTTTGAAAAGCTTGATCCCATTAAAGGCATTGCCAGAATGTTCGCCTTGCGCGGATTGATTGAACTGATCAAAGCCTTATTGAAATTCCTGTTGATCCTTGTTGTCGCGGTTGCGTTGTCAAAACATTTCCTAGCTGATCTGATTGGGCTTGGTTCCGTCCCTTTGGAGCAATCTATCAGTCATGGTCTGAATATCATTGGTATTTGCTTCTTGGTGCTAAGTGCCTCATTGATCGTGGTGGTGGTGTTTGATGTTCCCTATCAACTGTGGGACCACAGTAAAAAGCTGAAAATGACCTTACAGGAAATCAAGGATGAGCATAAAGAATCAGAAGGCAGCCCTGAGGTGAAAGCCAGGCAGCGTAGAATACAAATGAGCATGGCGCAAAACCGCATGATGACGGAAGTGCCAAAAGCGGATGTCATTGTCACCAACCCCAGCCATTATGCAGTGGCCTTAAAATATGACCCGAATTCAAACGGTGCACCCACGCTGGTGGCCAAGGGCGTTGATTTGATGGCCGCCCAGATTCGCTCGTTGGCAACAGGCGCCAATGTGCCGCTGGTGGCATCGCCGCCGTTGGCCAGGGCATTGTATTATTCGACGGAAATAGATAAAGAAATACCGGCTGGGCTTTATTTGGCGGTGGCCCAGGTGCTGGCCTATGTTTACCAATTAAAAACCGCCCGGCAAAACCACTGGGATGCCCCTCTTCCCCCTGGGGATATTAAGGTGCCTGATGAATTCAAACAGGGAATATAAATATGGATTTTAGCAAAATTACAGCTGCTTTAAAGTTGCTTGGCAAAGCCGAGTTAGGTGCGCCATTGGTCATTGTCATCATTCTGGCAATGATCATGCTGCCATTGCCGGCGTTTTTACTGGACTTGCTGTTTACCTTTAATATCGCCTTCTCGTTAATCATCCTGCTGGTTGTTGTTTATACCCTGAAACCGCTGGAATTTTCGGCCTTCCCAACGGTTATCCTCCTGGCGACATTATTACGGCTGGCGTTGAATGTCGCATCGACCCGTATTGTGTTATTGAAAGGGCATGACGGCGGCGATGCGGCCGGCAAGGTGATCGAAGCTTTCGGCGCTTTTGTTATCGGCGGAAACTTTGCCGTAGGCCTGGTGGTTTTTACCATCCTTACGGTCATCAACTTTATGGTCGTCACCAAAGGTGCGGGACGGGTGGCGGAAGTCGGGGCACGATTTACGCTGGATGCCATGCCGGGCAAACAGATGGCGATTGACGCCGACCTGAATGCGGGCTTGATTACCCAGGATGAAGCGCGTTTGCGCCGTGCCGAGGTAGCAACCGAAGCCGATTTTTATGGCTCCATGGATGGTGCGAGCAAATTCATCAGGGGCGATGCGATTGCCGGCATTATCATCTTATTCGTCAACATGGTTGGTGGTTTGGCCATTGGTGTCGCCCAACACGGACTGGGCTTTGCCGAGGCGGGTGAAATTTATGTGCTGTTAACCATTGGTGACGGCCTGGTCGCCCAGATTCCTTCCTTATTGTTGGCGACCGCCTCTGCGCTGGTGGTCACCAAAGTTGGCAGCAATGGCCAAAATATCGGCCAACAAGTGAGCATGCAGCTTTTTGAAAATCCAAAAGCGTTAATGATTACAGCCGGCGTGATAGGAGCGTTGGGAATTATTCCGGGCATGCCAAACCTGGTCTTTATCTTGCTGGCCTCGGCATTGGCCGGTTCCGGCTATTGGATCAACAAACGCCATAAAGAGGTTGGAACCGTAAACATCAGCCAGCCCTTGGAATTATCCCATGCCGCTCCCGAAATTAGGGAGTTGGGCTGGGATGATGTGATGCCGGTTGACATTGTTGGCCTGGAAGTCGGTTACCGGCTCATTCCTTTGGTGGACAAGAACCAAGGCGGGCAATTGATGACCCGTATCAAAGGGGTTCGAAAGAAACTGTCCCAAGAGTTGGGATTTTTAATCCCCTCAGTGCATATCCGGGACAATCTTGATTTAAGCCCCACAGCCTACCGAATTTCACTGATGGGCGTGACGGTAGGGGAATCTGAAATTATGCCGGAAATGGAGATGGCCATTAATCCGGGGCGTGTTTTCGGCATGTTGCAAGGCAAGTCCTGCCAAGACCCTGCTTTTGGCCTGGATGCAGTATGGATAGAGCCGAACCAAAAAGATCATGCGCAAACTTTAGGTTATACCGTCGTTGATCCTGGAACTGTAGTGGCCACCCATCTTAGTTATCTTTTGCAAGCGCATGCGCATGAACTGTTTGGCTATGAAGATGCGCAAAAAATACTCGAAAACCTGGCTAAATCAGCACCCAAACTGGTTGAGGATTTGGTTCCGAAAACGCTGCCATTAGGTTTGGTGGTCAAGGTGTTGCAAAACCTGTTGCAAGAACGCGTGCCTATCCGGGATATGCGCAGCATTGCCGAGACTTTGGCGGAATACGGGGTTAAAAGTCAAGATCCCGACATCTTGACATCTGCAGTGCGCTCCTCATTAGGCCGATTAATTATCCATGAAATCAGTGGAATACAAAATGAGTTGCCGGTTATCACATTGGATTATGAGTTGGAACAGTTATTGCTTAAGTCTTTGCAGACGGCGGGCGAAAATGGTGCTGGCATTGAACCGGGGTTAACAGAGCAAATGTACAAGTCATTACAGGAAAGTACGCAAAAAATGGAAATGGAAGGGCAAGCAGCCGTGTTGTTGGTATCTTCTTATGTCCGTCCCTGGTTGGCCCGGTTTGTCCGTCATTCAATCTCCGGGTTACATGTCCTGGCATACAATGAAATACCTGCAGATCGTCAGATCAAAGTGGTTTCAACTGTTGGGCGACGTACATGATAGATGAGGCAGCACAATGAAAATTAAACGTTTTTTTGCAGCAGATATACGCCAGGCCATGCGCATGGTTAAAGAAGAGTTGGGTGCAGATGCGGTCATCATGTCGAATCGGCCTGTTGACGGGGGTATTGAAATTGTTGCCGCGCAAGATTTTGATGAACAGTCTATTCATAACACCTTACAAAAGCAGGCCGCTGAGCAACAACAGCCCCCCACACAAGATACCAAAAAAATTGTATTGCCTAATTTTGATGCCGCAAAAAAACGCCTGCAATTATTAGATAGCCAGAAAAAACAAGCAGACAGCCAGAGAATTGCTTTCGTGCCTGAACAGCCCGTGCGGCCACATCGATTACCTACCGATTGTGACACATCCACCATCCCTGGCGGTCGGTCGCATCGGTTCCCTACCGATCACGACACTCCCACCATCCCTGGCGGTCGGTCGCATCGGTTCCCTACCGATCACGACACTCCCACCATCCCTGGCGGTCGCCGAAATATTGACCAGTATGTGGGTTATGCGGAGAAAATACAGTTACGCGAAAACCCAGAAACAACAACGTCAAAAGCCAATGCCTCTGTGGCCACGGAAGGCGCACTCAAGAACTTTAAGGCTCCGGAACAACAGGCCAGTTCATCCGACAACAGGCTGTTAATGGAAATGAGCGAGGAGCTGAAATACTTAAGAACGGCCATGGACGCTAAACTGGCCAATATTAATTGGGCACACAATGCGCAAATGACTCCGCTCAGGACTGATTTGTTGAACCGCTTGGCGGGCATGAGCATTTCAAAAAAATTAAGCGTTATGATTGCCGATCTCTTTACCGGCCAGAGTGACCCTGAATTTGTTTTTACAAAAGCGCAAGAAATGCTGGTTAAAGTACTGCCCATAGCTGAAGATAAATTGCTGGAAACTGGCGGGGTCGTCGCTTTAATCGGGCCAACCGGTGTGGGGAAAACAACAACCATTGCCAAGCTGGCCACCCAATTTATTTTAAAACAGGGTTCAAGTCAGGTTGCCTTGATTACCACCGATAATTATCGTATTGGCGCTTATGAACAGCTCAATACCTATGGCCGTATCCTCGATGTACCGGTTCGCGTGGCTTCCAGTGCGAAAGAGTTACGTAACCTGATTAATGGTTTTGCCAATAAACGCCTTGTCCTGATTGATACGGCGGGCATGTGTCAGCGCGATATGAAACTGGTTGAACAAATTAATACCCTGCGCCAACAAAATGAGCTGTCGATCCGCTCTTATCTGGTGATGTCTGCGGCGACGGAATACAAGGCAATGAACGCGATTATCGAGGCATTCTCTATATTTGGGCCGCAAGCAAGCATTTTAACTAAACTTGATGAGGCTGTGACGATTGGCCCGGCAATTTCTTCAATAATAGAACATAGCTTGCCGTTGTCGTTTGTCACTGACGGCCAGCAGGTACCCGAAGATCTCCATAGCCCTCATGCCCGCTCTTTAATCGAGCACTGCGCGGCCGAATTGAATTCGGAAAGCGGCCTTAATGAGCATGTTGATTATGAACCGTGGGCCACGCAAGCTTATGCATAAGCACGCTGATCAAGCAGGCGGGATAACAAAAATGACTAACATAACTCCGGTTAAGGTTATCGCCATAACCAGTGGCAAAGGCGGTGTCGGTAAAACAAACTTGTCCGTTAATCTCGGTATAGTGCTTGCCAAAACCGGGCGGCGGGTGGCTTTGCTGGATGCCGACATGGGGCTGGCCAATGTTGATATTTTATTAGGCAGTTATCCAAAATTCAATCTTTCCCATGTGCTGTCAGGCGACAAAACATTAGCGGAAATCATGTTGTATGGGCCTTCAGGCTTAAGGGTAATTCCGGGCGCGTCGGGCATTCAGAAAATGTCTGAACTCTCAACGATTGAACAAGCCGCCTTGATTCGTGCGTTCAGTGAAATTGATCAGGATCTGGATTTTTTGATTGTGGACACGGCGGCCGGCATATCGGCAAGCGTGGTGAATTTTGCCAGGGCCTGCCAGGAAATTGTGGTTGTTGTCTGCGATGAGCCGACATCGTTAACTGATGCCTATGCTTTTATTAAGGTGCTCAACAGGGATTATGGCCTGTCCAATTTCCATGTGATAACCAACATGGTGCAAACGGTCCAACAAGGCCAGGAATTATTCCAGAAACTGACTAAAGTGACGGATTATTATCTGGATGTCACTTTGCGGTTTTTAGGCGCAGTGCCCTACGATGACCATTTGCGCAAAGCCGTCCAAAAACAAACGCCGGTCGTCGTGGCCTTCCCAGGGAGCGAGGCATCCCTTGCCGTAAAAAGAATAGCGGGAAAAATCGACAGCCTGCCACTGAAAACCCAGGCCGGCAATTATATTGAATTTTTTATCGAGAGGATGCTCCAGTACGACTCTCAAATGAATGTGCCATGAACGCCGTTGCCATGTATACATCGGTACAGGCTGCCGGTGCCGATGAATGTATCATTCAGCATGCGCCCTTAGTCAAACGCATTGCCTATCACCTATTAAGCAGATTGCCTGATTCAGTCCAGGCCGACGACCTGATCCAGGCCGGGATGCTTGGCTTACTGGAAGCCATCAAGCATTATGATGCTACGCATGGCGCCAGTTTTGAAACCTATGCCGGTATCCGTGTCAGGGGGGCCATGCTGGATGAAGTTCGCCGTTCTGACTGGACACCGCGCTCAGTGCATAAAAAATCCCGAATGGTCAGTGATGCCATACGGGCAATTGAAAATAAAACCGGATGCGAGGCGAAAGATGTCGATATAGCCGGGCATTTAGGCATAGATATTGATGAATACAATCGCATTCTTCAGGATTCAATCAGTTGTCGCGTGTTCAGTGTTGAAGAATTGGCCCAAACTGGCGACCATTACGATAATGAATCCCAAAATATAGCGGAAGAACCGCTGGACGGTTTAAGTCGTGACGGGTTTCAGCGCGCATTGGCAGACGCCATTATGAGCTTGCCGGAGCGTGAACGGCTGGTCATCTCGCTTTATTATGATGATGAGCTCAATTTGCGTGAAATTGGCGAGGTTTTGAATATAAGCGAATCCAGGGTCAGCCAAATCAGTACGCAGGCTGTGTTGAGATTACGGTCAAAACTGTCCGAATGGCTGAATGATATTTAGGGCACAAGGTAACCGATGCGCTTCGTACCTCAGCGCATCCTACGGCACTTAAACATGATGACATACGATTAATGGATATTTTAAGTATCACAGGTGTTCTGGTAAGTGTTGGCGCCATTTTGCTGGGAAACCTGCTGGATGGAGGCGAAATAAGCTCGCTGTTGAATGGCCCGGCCCTTATCATTGTATTTGGAGGCACATTAGGGGCAACACTTTTGCAATTTCCACTGGCGATATTTATCAGAAGCCTGGAAATGTTTTTGTGGATTTTCAAGCCTAGAAAGATAAATTTTGAGGCGCAAATTGCGCGAATAGTCAGCTGGAGTTTGCTGGTCCGTAAGAAAGGATTACTGGCGCTGGACGATCTGATCGTTAGCGAAAGGGATCCTTTTGTACAAAAAGGCTTGCAACTTTTGGTGGATGGCAACGAGGCCCACATCATAAGCGATATATTGGAACTGGAAATGACTGCCAAAGAAAACAGGGACTATCAGGCGGCAAGACTCTACGAAGCCATGGGAGGCTATGCGCCCACCATCGGCATTCTCGGAGCCGTGATGGGGCTGATACATGTCATGCAGAATCTGGACGACCCGACGCTTTTAGGCAAAGGCATCGCCACGGCTTTTGTGGCGACAATATACGGGGTGGCTGCCGCCAATTTAATTTTCTTACCCATTGCCAATAAATTAAAAGCGCATATTTTTGCTGCTAATCAAGCCAGGGAAATGCTAGCTGTCGGCATTGTCGCCATCGCCAGAAACGAAAACCCAAAAAACATCGAGTTTAAGTTGGATGGCTATTTGCAGACAAATCATAAAAAATAGATTATGGAACGTAGACGACATAGAAGAAAAATACCTCAGGATGCTAATAACCATGATCGATGGATGGTGTCTTATGCTGATTTTATAACGCTGTTGTTTGCATTCTTTGTCGTGATGTACTCAATTTCTTCGGTCAATGAAGAAAAATACAAGCGCCTGACTCAATCATTGGGCATTGCATTTTCAAATAAAGATACACAGGAAAAAGCGTTTGACCCTGTTCAGCTTGATATGCCTTTTACTGCTATTCAACCCGTTTTATCAACCTCCTCCGCCGAAACCTTTAAGCCCATTTTATTAGGCAACCAGACACCCGCGGAAATTGAAAAAAAGCGGGAATTGAGTGAAGAAATATTAAAAGAAAGAAGGCAATTGAAGCAGGTATCTGATCAGTTAGAAAAAGACCTGGGATCTTTTATTGATGATAATTTGGTTTCAGTCAAACGCAATGACTACTGGATAGAGTTGGAAATGAACAGTGAATTGTTGTTCTTAAGCGGTGAGGCCTCGTTATCCAAAAAGGCCCCGCCAGTGCTAAAAGAAATTACCCGCGTTATCAGTGGCCTTCCAAATGCGATTAATGTTGAAGGGCACACTGATAATATGCCTATTGATACGCTAAAATTTCCATCAAACTGGGATTTGTCGTCTGCCCGCGCGACCAGTGTCGTACAGGAGCTTGTCAAGGAGGGCATTAACCCAACCCGTTTGTCTGCAATAGGCTATGGGGAATTTCATCCTATTGGCGATAATAAGTTAGAAGAAGGCCGTTTTAAGAACAGGCGGGTCACTCTGGTTTTAATGTCGCAGGCTTTTTCCCGTTATGGCGCCAATGATGAAGAACGCGCCAAATTATTAAATCTGGCGCCGACAGCGGTTTCTGATGGTACGCCGGTCAGTAAACCCTAAGTGAGTCATAGGAATGAATATGTTAGAAATACCACCATTATCCCCTACTTATCCCGTGATAAAACCTGGAAAAATTAAAAAAGATGATCCTCTTGCAGCACAGCAGCAACGTAAAAAAAACCGCCATTGAAAGAACAAGAGGATCGGCCCATGCAACATATCGATGAGGTTGTGTAATGATTGACCCTTTTCTGATGACCATTATCATTGCGGTTGTTACAGGTGTAGTTATTCTTATTGTGCTTGTTTGGTTGGTACGTACTTATCTAAAACTCAAATACGAATACCAAGTCCTTGCGGATGCCGTACATAATTATGACAATGATATTGTTAACTTACGTGCCGCCAAACAGACAATGGACACGCGTATAGCCGCTATGGATGAACAAATGGGCGTCTTAAGCGCAAAAATTTCCGACTTATATGCTACCCAACAGACAGTGGATAAACGTATAACCGCTGCAAATGAACAAATGAGCGTCTTAAACGCAAAAATTTCGGGCTATCAACATAATGAACCCTCTGTAAATCCTTATAGCTTGGCCATACAAAAGGTGCGTAACGGTGCAAGCGTCAGTGAATTAATGCAAAACTCAGGTTTAAGCCAGGATGAAGCGACTTTATTGATTCGTTTGCATGGCTCTTCTTCTGTTTTAACCTGAGTTCGATATAAGAATAGCCATATTTATATTACATATCAAATTGTTATATTGGCATATATGAACATCGAGTATAAGCCTTGACTGCCTTTTTACCCTGATCCATATTGTGCAGGATTTGCGCAAGCTCAAACTTTTTTTGCAAGCCCAATGCCATAAGATCGCGATCCATAGTCATTATTGATTGAATCCCGGCTGTAACCGCAGCCGCAGACACCTGCTGAATCGGCCCTAAAAAAAACAGCCCGATCAATTCCCTCCGCTCGGCTTCCAGGACAAACACATCATCCCAGGATTCCTCACGGGCTTTTTTCAGCATTGTCTGGCTAAGCGATATTAACTGCTGGAGATCTTGCGCTTTGTTTATCATATCGAAAAATAAAAATTAATTTTTAAACGTATCGGGCATGCCATCCCAGCCCATTTTAATTTCCACCATCAATTTGGCAACTTCATCCAAAATACTTTCATCATTGCGCAAATTTGCAACAACCAGGCGGCGCGACATGTAGTCGTAAAGATTACTGAGATTTTCTGCAAGTGCCCCACCCGCCTCTTTATTTAAAGAGGCTTGTAAGCCATCAATAATACCGATGGCCTTACCAATATTTTCGCCTTTGGTGGCAATGTTATTGTTTGCCATATTTCCTTTGGCCGAAGCGATTCTTTCCAGAGCCCCTTCCATCAGCATTTGTATAAGGCGATGGGGTGAGGCATCCATTATGCCACTGTGAACACTCACTTGTTGATATTGCTTCATAGCTGATACCGCATTCATTGACTACCCCTCATTGATTATTGTGTTGTGTCCCAATTACTTGGAATACGTTGAAATAAGATTAAAATAATTGTTGAAACTGTTAATATTGCTTAACTTAATTGCCTGATTTATCTGTGAATCCAGGCAAATTATCCAACTGTTGAGTCAAATAAGAGCCCGTAGCCTGTAGCTGGCCTACTAAAGCATCCATTGCAGTAAATTGCTTGCGATAACGCGCATCTAACGCGGAAAGTCTGGCGCCAAGCTTGACTCTTTGGTCGCTAATATCGCTAATTTGCTTATTAAGTCCGTCTACGCGCGACGGTAATGCGCCATTAGAAGATAAGTAACTTGTTAATACATTATCAAATCGCGCAGCTAATCCATCACTGGAGGCGAATAATTGCGAGACAGACTCAAAGTTTGAAGCAATAACTTTATCAAGCTTAGTAGAATCAAGCTCAAGCCCACCGCTTTTATTGGTTTTAATGCCGATTTCTGCCAACGTTGAAGCAACTGATGCACCTTGCACCGGATTTGATAAAACCTGACGAAGCTGACTTCGCACACCCCGCAATGTCGCATCGCCAAATAACAGAGAAGCCTGCTTGGTTGTTGCGTTATAACTGGACAAATTACTCATGGTGTCGGCTAATGAATTATAAGATTTAATAAAATCATTAACTTTTGACTTAACGGAATCCTTATCCAAGGCGATATTCACGCTGCCTGTGGTGAGTGGATCGGCTTTTTTCAGGGTCAAAGTTACGCCCGAAATAACATCAGAAAAACTATTGCTGTCTCTGGTTGCTTTTTGCCCGTCGACATAAATCACAGCGTCCGTAGCAGTCTGTATTGATGTCAGATTGGCGGTTGCCAACCGCGTTAAATCGTTACCGTCCAACGCATCAGTATCTGTCGCGCCTATACTGATAGTATTTGCGGCGCCCACCTTATCGGAAGTCAATATTAATTGCGAACCACTGTCTACCTTGATGATGGTTGCCTTAATGCCGGGGTTATCAATTGCTTTATTGATTGCATCGCGAACACCGGCCAGCGTCGTAGTACCGTCAGTGGTAATATTAAAACTACTTGCACCCAGACTTATGGCTAACGTACCGGCACCCACTATCGCGGTGTCGGCGGTAAAATTACCAGAATGCATTTTTGCCGATTGTGCCAGTTGATCTACCTTAATAGAAAAACTACCGGAAACAGCCGAATTATCGGCTGAAACAGCAAATAAATCGCTATTGCTGGAGGTGGCTGTACGCGCCTGAAAAGCAGATAAATTTTTTAACCCCTGTACATTGGACTGAAAAGTAGATAAAGCGCCTTTAAAAGACCCAAGCGCCGACACGGTTGCTTGTAATTTGGCCTCTTTTTTATTCAATCGTGCAGACACTGGCTGTCCTTCCGAAGACACAAGGTTGCTTACCAAACTTTCTATATCAAGGCCTGAACCTAACCCAGTCGATGTAATTGCGGTCATTTTCCTCTCCCTTTGTTAACCATAATTAAATTATTGAGGATAATATAAGTACGAATTTATCCACATCATATAAAGGAAAAAATCCGTAAACAAACCAACCCGCCAAAAATTTCTGCTTTTTAGTTATAGCGGTTACCTGTAGCTTAATCACAAATCATTAGGCTTTTGAAATAAAGAGATTAAATGCCGCGCCATCGTTTTCTTCTACAAGGCTGCGAGCGAGTTTGAGGGCTTCTTCGGTGGGCATTTGTCGAATAACCTTTTCACTTTTGGTGTCGATAACCTTAACAACCGTAACGCCAGTTTCTTTATCAATACTAAATTCCAAATCCCGCTGGGTATTTTGCACATAGTCATTTAACTGGTTAACGGATTGCTTAAGCTCCCCTGACTTTTTTGCAGCTTTTACTTCATCCACGGAAACGCCGGCAGACACCGATTGTGCTTCCGCTTTTTGGACTGTATCAGTTGCCTCTTTAACGGATGAATCGGCTTGATTAGTTTTTGCTGTTTTAGAAGGCGTAATAACAGTAGCTTGATGCCGTAACCCATTGGTATTAATATCCATTTTAGCCCCGCTTAACTACTGACAGAAAAAACAGACAGCCGACGCTATGAGCGCCGGCTGCTTTTTGTTCCACAGTTATCTCAAAAGACTCAAAACACCTTGTGCTGATTGGTTCGCTTGGGACAGCATTGCAGTACCCGCTTGTTGCAACACTTGTGAACGTGACAAATTCGCTGATTCCTTGGCAAAATCCGCATCTCTGATACGGCCACGAGAAGCGCTCAGGTTTTCTGTTTTGGTACTCAAAGTGGCTACGGCTGATTCAAAACGGTTTTGAAATGAACCTAATGTGCCACGGGTAGTGTTGATAGTACTAATGGCGGCATCTATGACATCCAATGCGCTTTGCGCACCGGCGGCAGTAGTCAGGTCAAGGGAAGAAACGCCGGCACCGGCAGTGGCTGTAGCGGCAGTATAGCCAATTGCACCACCTAAACCGGCTTCGAATGCCCCACCAGCACCGACAACACCACCAGCAACGGTGATACCGGCTGAACTGGATGAAGACAGAGAGATAGTTGATGTTGTTGTGCCAGCACTAAAGCCTGTTTTAGCAAGCGTCGCACCTGATATTGTGATATTTCTACCATCAGTTGCATTCAATGTAACGGCACCGGCGGCACTAACGGTTGCGGTTACGCCAGTTTGGGTACTTTTGGAATTGATTGCCGCAGCTGTTTGTGTACCTCGGTCAACACCAGAAGTAGCAGCAACACCTCCACCAAAAGCCCCCATATCAACGCCGTTGATCACAAGATCACCGGCTGCCATCGCGGCGTTAGTACCTACGGCACCCGTTACTGAAGTTGCCGCAACAGTAGCTGTTACGCCAGTATTGCCACTTATAGCGTTAATTGCGGCGGCTTTGGATATAGCACTAGAGGTTGCGCCACTGAAAGAAACACCATCTGAAACGGATGCACCTACGTTATAGCCGTTAATAGCAATGTCGCCAACCGCTAAAGCAACCGCACTTACTGCGATACCTTGTTTAGTAGTTGAGTAACTTGAGCCAGCACCTACACCTAAGGCACTTGATCTGGCGCTTGAAATTGAAGCGATAGTGATGCGGTCGTTTGTTGTGTTGTTGGCACCTACTTGGAAAGATTTTGCGTTAAATGATCCATCCAACAGATTGGTGCCGTTAAAAGAAGAGTTGGTCGCAACGCGGTCAATTTCGGCGATTAATTGCGAGGCTTCATTATTGATTGATTTACGGTCACTGGCACTATTGGTGGCGTTAGAAGATTGTACGGCCAATTCGCGGATACGTTGTAAGCTGTCGCCGATTTGCTCTAAATCGCCTTCAGCGGTTTGTGCTAATGAGATACCGTCGTTTGCGTTACGTGCTGCTTGGTCGTTACCACGGATTTGAGCCGTGAAGCGCTCACTGATAGCAAGGCCGGCTGAGTCGTCCTTAGAGCTGTTAATACGCAAGCCAGAAGATAAGCGCGCCATAGAAGTAGAAAGAGATGCCTGAGATTTATTCAGGTTGTTTTGACCGTTTAATGCTGCAACATTGGTATTTACTGTGAGTGCCATGATAATTCTCCTGTTTAGTCCGGATTAATATTTTTTTTACCGGCCTGTGTGAATTTGGGTTTCTTGATCTTTTATGATAATTCCCCCACCTGTCATGGTTATCGACCAGTATTTTTTAAACTTTAATATTTTTTCTGGTTTCTGCCGGCCTTTTCCAAATGGCTGCAAAAAAGGCTAAACCAGCCACACAACACCGGCTGCCAATCCTGTAACACTCAAACCACTGGCGGTATCGCCCAGCAGCTGCACTAAAGTGTCATTAGCGCCTTGGTTTTGAAAAACGTAAGTACTGTCCATAGCATTAAAGGCAACCGTTTCACCGCTACCCACGATATTGGCTTCCAGATAATCAACAACAGCATTGAAATCAGCCTTATTAATCACCCTAGCGCCCGTATAGCGATCAACATTATCAAAACTGATCAGGCCGTTAACGATGTGATGGCTTTGAATAGACCCCCTATCTTGTCCATCCGCTTGCATCACATTGACAGCGATACGGGTACTGGCCAAATCCAACTTATCAATGCCGGCAACAGCCCCACCACCTACAGCCAATTTAAAACCCACAACCTTGTCGAAGCTATCCACCCGGCTGTCACCTGCGGCAATGCGCACTGTGTCGGCAGCCGCTACAGTTTCAGTCAAATCGTAAGCATCCTTCCCCAAGCCACCCACCAATACATCCTGGCCCTCACCCCCTTTTAAGGCATTGTTAACCGCGCTGCCGATCAATTTATCGTTGTAACGGCTACCCAGTAGATTCTCAATGCTGCTGAGAACATCAACACCTGCGCCAAAAGTTTTTTGCGCGTGCGTTAAGGCCAGATTAACAACCACCGCCGATCTGGCCGTATTGTAATAAGCCCAATCGGAGCCATTACCGCCATTGAGGGTATCGTTACCCTCACCACCACAGAGCGTATCATTGCCATTTCCGCCCAGCAAGGTGTCGTTACCACCCAAACCACGCAAGGTATCATTGCCCGATAAACCCGATAAGGTATCGTTACTGTTGGCATCAACGGTGTCGCCGTAAAGATTATTTTTACCTTCATCACCTTTGATGTTCAAATCATCCCTGACAGCTGACACAGTAATGGCCATGTCATACCCCAATTTTGAAAAGGCCGTACCATCACCCACTTTAAACGTAAATTTAGCGTAATCTTTACCGTAAGCATTGGGAGCCGGAACAAACTTCAGGTTACCTGCAGCAAGCGCAGATGTGTCAATGGTTTGATTAACCTTAACTATAGCATCGTTGAATTTAAGTACGCCCTTCTTGGGCAGACTGGTAATCTGTATTGCCTGTAAGGTATCTCCCGCATCAGCGTCCTTAAAACCAAATGAATCCACCTTTAATATGTACGCCTGATCTTCTTGAACAGTAATTTTCTGTACGGAGGAAAAAGGCTGTATGTTGGACACATAATGGCCTTTCCCCCCCAAACCATCACCCCCATAAATCCATTTAAGCGCGGCCAAATCGTAAGCTTGATAGGTTGTTTTGGGGATACCGGCAGCCGTGTAGGACATCACCGTATTGTTGGTGTTGTCCTGCTTTGCAGGCAGCGCATAAGGGGCTTCAAAAGGGTGCTTTAAACCCAGTGCATGGCCTATTTCGTGCAGCAGCGTCTCATAACCGGTCGATCCTTTGGTAGGGCTGTTGTTTTCATGGGCAAATTGTACGTTATCCAGGTAGATATAGGCCTCGGCTTTATAATCAACGACAACGGCAGCAGCGTTGTTATAAGAATAGGAAGAACCTGATTGAGTCAGACCCGCAACGTTATTGCCAAGGTTGGACGCCGCGAAATGAAAATCAGCCTTATTGCCGTTTGGGGTTTCAACAAAATTTATGCCGGTAATTCCGGCTGTATAATGCAATAGGGCTCGAACTGAACTTATCTGAGCCGCATTAAAAGCAACCAGTGGCGCCGGCGTTGCAGTGGATGTCGCAGTGTGGATGTCAAATGTATAATAAATCGTATTGCGCTCAGGTAGCAAAAAATTCCAGTTGGTTCCCGTATCCAAAAGCGCATCAATGGTGATATTCCCAGAATATTTAACCCTTCCGATTTCTGACGTGGTAAGGGCTCTAGGTTCATAGATTTCTGATACTGTTGTTATCAAATTCATAGTAGACCTGCTTGTTGGCCAAATTAATTTGCTTAAACTTGCCAAAGTCTACTCGTGGCTGTAAGGAGCGTTAACGCACAAGAAATTGTAAATTTGCCCGGCAAAAATGCGGAGGCGTTTCTTTATTAACGATAGCAACTTTAGAACCACAGAAATCGGCGAAATTCATGAAAACCGGGTAGTCCCTACGAACTGTACAGGCAGCCATATTGTGCGAATTGTGCTCGTCCAGCCTCTTGGTTTCAAAATACTTGTAAACTAAACCCCGTTTATCAAGAAACCAATAGTTTTGTTACAGTACAAGACCACCCAAAAACACAAAGATCGAAATCAAAAGTAGCATTAAAAGCCAAATTGATAATTTTTTCATCTATCCCCAATACCCCGTACACTTAAAATTTTGGCTACCGGCCTAAAATGGGGTAGCCGCTCGCCCTGGGCTTTCCGAAAGGCGGGGGAATGGCTCACCACGAACGGCTTTTTTAAAAGTGTCCCGCCTTAAATTGGTAACTCAAATTTTATTGGTTGTATTTTGATTCAAAATATAACCAATAGTGGTAGCCATCTTTGTGATAATTCCCCCACCTGTCAGGGTTATCGACCGGTATTTTTTAAACTTTAATATTTTTGGTGTCGGGTAGTCCCTATAAATCACGGCAATTCTCAATTTCTGCATACATGAGTTAAGCAATCCAGGCCACTGGAGAGTTTATATCCCATTTGTAAAAGAATATGGCTGTAAAGACTGTGAAGGCGGATAAATTAAAAAACGCATCCCAAACTTCTGTGTTGCCTGGCAATGATGCCTTGAATGTGGCTACCATTCTGGGAGGGTGACAAGTTTTTTATAAAATTACGCTATGTTCGACTTTTCTAATTCATTGATTTTAATTGCACCAAAATTTGGGTTTCAACTTTCTCCAAATTTGGCATCTAATCAAATCAATGTGAT
>SBAV01000448.1 GCA_005239965.1 Methylobacter tundripaludum | reverse complement strand
CCAACCATTTTGCGCTACGAACAAAGCTGTTCATAAAAGCAAACCAGATAGCCTATGCTGAATTACAAAAATTACGGACTGCGTAACATCAGTTATTATCTTAACTGGGCGGCAGGGAGTAAAAAGGGATGCTATACTTTAGGTATCCCACTGTTTTACGATGGATTCTGTAAGTTGACACCATGAATGAAAACGGCAGCCCATTGATGAAAAAGCCCGGACAGAATTAATGAAAAAAACGGTCAACCCCTCAGGAAAACCAACTCAAATCAGGATAAGTCAATGGCTAGAATGCATGAGTAGATTTCAATTATCTTCAGGCAGAGCCGTTCGATCCTCTCCATGTCCTAAGGACGTGGTTTAATTTTTCTCATTTTTGAGTAAGGATTTTTCATTATTTATGTCATTTTTATAAAAATTTTTCATTAATCGTGTCATTTTTCAACATTACGGTGACACAATTAATGAAAAAACACTTTTAAATCAATACTACGCTTTTCATTAATTGTGTCAATTTACAGATTCCTCATGGCCTACACCCCCGATGACCTCGCCCTCCTGCGCACCTGGATCCGCGGCATCCCCCTGGCTGCCCTGCCCTACTCCATTACCCCCGCCGTGTTGGCCCGGCTGACGGCCCTGCGCCAACAGCTGTATCTGAAGGCCGTACGCCTGCAACAGCCCCTCCCCGACCTTTGGCTGAAACGACAACCCCAAACCAGTTGGGAACGCCATGCCCTGGCCGGCCTGGACAAGCTCACCCAACTGGGCGACATCGACCCTGACCTGCAGCACCCTATCCAGTATTGGCTACCGCCCACCATGACCAGCCCACTGTCCGCCCTCGGCCTGCACACCGTCAGTGATATCATCAGCACCTACCAAAACCAGGGTGCCAGTTGGTGGCAGGCACTGCCGGGACTCGGCCGCCTCAATGCCCGGCACATTGAAAAAACGCTGGAAGCCCTCTTCCCGGGCAGGCTCACTCACCAACCGCTTGTCCCGGTACTGCGTTATGAAACCGGACTGGTGCCGCTGGAACGCTTCCTGGTACCGGTGCAGCTGGACGGCACGGGCGGACGTAACCGCCGCCAGGAAACCCCGTTTATCCCGTTGCGCCACGACCTAGATGCCATTGAAGCCTGGCTATCGCTGTACAATCCTGCCAGCCACACCCACCGTAACTACCGGCGTGAGGCCGAACGCCTGCTGCTGTGGGCTATTCTGGTCCAACACAAAGCCTTGTCGTCCCTGGACACCACAGACATGGCGGCCTACCGAATCTTCCTGCACGACCCGCAACCCGCCACCGACTGGGTGGGGCCGTCCCAGCACAAGCGGCATCCGGACTGGAAACCCTTCACAGGCCCGTTATCACCCCGCAGCATCCGCCATGCCGAAACTCTCCTGTACGGGCTGTTTGATTTTTTAGTGCAACAATATTACTGGCGGCACAACCCACTGGCAGCGCTACCCCGGTTAAAATCACCCACCGGCCAGGGCACGCTGGCGGTGCACCGCGCCTTCAGTCCCGTGCAATGGGACCTGATCACCGCCGGAGCCGAACGCGCCGTGCAGGAAACATCCGGCCCGGCCCGGCGCAAAGCACTGCGCACCCGGTTTATTTTACAACTGGCCTATACCACCGGTTTACGGTTGTCTGAGCTGGCCCAGGCCACCGTGGGCGACGTGGTGACGTTGGAACGGCAGGGACAGCTACAAACCTGGCTGTCCGTGCTGGGCAAGGGGCAAAAGCTGCGCCGGGTGCCGCTGCCGCCCGCCCTGTTGACGTTACTGACCGGGCTTTACCAGGATTTAACCGGGCGGGAGCTGTGCCGGCAGCCACCGGAAACGCCACTGCTCCCGGATCTGCGTGACAACGCCAAGGCCGTCACGCCCCTGGCCGTGCACAAAGCGCTGAAAGGATTTTTTACTGACCTGGCGCAGCACTGTGAAAAAGAAGATCCGGAGGCGGCGGCCCGACTGGCGACCGCCAGCGCCCACTGGCTGCGCCACACCCACGGCTCGGTGGCGGTGGCGCAGAACATCCCCCTGGTGATGGTGCGCGACAACCTGGGGCATGCCAGCATCAGCACCACCTCGCAGTACGTCCATGCCGAGGCCGATGCACGGTATGAGGCGTTTGAACATTTTACGGATACTCCTGATCGTAATTAACCCGTGAAACAATCTTCAATTCACTTAATAGTGAATGTGCCATGTATTAATTTTCAGAAAATATTATGATGGTTTTCTAATCAACATTAACTTCCAACTGCTTATAAGTCGAAAATTTAAGATGCTGCTTAAAAATTGAGGATATGCGACGTTTCATTTGCGATGTCACTTGGGCAATGTTGCTATAGGATAACAACACTTATGAGGAGGTAATTACTCAACTATCCCAGTATTTTTCTAAAAGGATGTTCAAAAATAAATCATTATATAACGAAATAATTTCATTAAAAACAAAAGTACCTATTAGGTACTTTTTCATAAGCCAATGTTTTAAATTGATTATTTATGATTTTTCAGAAAAATATTCATGAATATTCTTAAGGATTTCTGACGGTTTAGAATCAGAATTACACTGAATAATCACTTTATTTTTTTCTATATAAGCATCACCAAAATGCTTCTGCTTAAAAAATAAATCAACTTTTTTCTTTGCCGAAGTTCTCTTGATTGGCAATCCACATTGGTTTTTTAACCAAAACATTGCTTTTTGTTCAGTTGCGCCATTAGCAATCATGTCTACGGCTTGAGTAACGTTATCTTCGAAACCCTTAGCCATATAGCCAGCTAAAAATTCAGCGCAATTAGCGCCAAATAGATTAGGCTGAATTTCGAGTATCTTAATTACATTTGAAGGCAACTTTGAAAAATCGAGACACCGATCAATTTGTTGCCGAGATATTCCAACATACCGAGCCAGCTCCACAACTGACTTAACATATTTGTTGTCCAACAATTTTTTAAAGGACATTCCCAACTCAAAATCAGTCAAATTTTCACGTACTGTATTTGAGGCAATTGATAATAGTGCTGACTGTTTATCATCCAGTATTTTTAAAACGGCAGGAATATTTTTATAGCCCAGAATTTGATGCGCCCTATATCTTCGCTCACCTGAAATTAATTCATAACGGCCATCTTCTTTTTGTCTAACAGTAATCGGATCAATTAAAGTCCCTAACGCAATAGAATCCGCTAAACATTGCAATTCATTGCTGTCAAAAATGATCCGTGGCTGAAAGGGCGAAATATCAATTTGATGCAAAGAAATTTCAAGGGTATTTGAAGCTTGGCTCATGTCAACCTCGTCAATGCCAGGTGCCGCATCAGGCACTTGCATTGTCGGATTGTTAGATACTAACTGTGGCATCTTACTGACGACATTCTGGTCGGCCTCTGGAATTTTTCCAGAACCTAATAAATTGCTCATTTTCATAGTTAAAGCCTATTACCTTATGTTTGGTTTAATATTTTCGTCAAAACCGGAAAGTGTTATGCCATAGCGCGTCAATAGGCTTTTGGCCAACTCCAAAATAACGCGTCCCCCTACAGAATTAGGTTCTTGTTCAATCAACGGCCCTTTCGACTCCTCTGTCAAAAATGACTGTTGCCGAACAAAACCACTGTAATGAGGTATTACATTTTCATTCATTAAATCTTTATATGTCTCTGCAAGAATTGATAGTGCTTCTTTACAATGCCGATAGGAAGGGTGATAACCGTTAGCAACAATTTCTACATCCAATTTTTTATCCGGATAGGCCCTGTTAATTTCTATAATATTACTAAAAAGCAAATTCATGGCCTTTACAGATTCACGATCTAGCCAAGCAACAGCAAGAATAGTCTTGCAAGCAGCCATCAAATTATAAGAAAGCAGGGTAGTTCCAGGCGCACTGTCTATTACAATGACATCGTACTGGTTAAAAAAATCAGGGGTATTAATGACAAAGCGGTCAAAAATCAAGTCTCGACCCAGCCTGGAAATGAGCCAATTGTCTGTTTGCGTCATGGTTATATCTGCTGGAATCAAATCAAGCATATTGCCAGGATAAATTGGCCTCAGCGCATCTTTGATAGAAACCGTATTTTTTGTATCAAACTGTTCCATCAAATGCCCGATGTGGACAATGTCTTCTGCCGATGAATCCACTCCTAATATATTGGTTAAGGAGGCCTGAGGATCACCATCTATAGCTAAAACCTTATAGCCTAACATTGCAAATGCTGAGGATATATTTGCTGAAATCAATGATTTACCAGTACCTCCCTTCGCCATTCTGACATTTATTATGGGTGGCCTATTTTTATTTTTTTGATTTTCATCAATGCCATAAAGCGCAACTTTTATACGTCTTATATCAGTTGGGGAATAACCAATCTTGGAACCATCTATACTTTCTTTACCTGTTATCTTTTTAAGTTGATAGGCTGAAACGTGATTTCCGATAAGCAGGTCACTGACAATTTTCGTTTTGTATTTAGGGGCACGGATAGCTTGCAATGTTGTTTCCATAAACTTATCATTCGCCAATAATATAAAATAATAATTTTACATGCAATTTCACATTTTTCAATGTTTTTATAAAAAACATAAAATTACAAAAATAACGCATGACTAAAAAAACCATTAAAAAGCTTACGCCTCCAAGTACCTCTGATTATGAGGATAAGCAGCTCGATCTGTTCCGTTTCCTGCTTTCCAAAAACGATAACGAAAGGGACAAGATTGCCAACACGTTTGATTTATGGGACAGCATCCCCCGTTATTCAATTTCCCGTCAGGCAATGGGAAAAATGCGCAAAGAAAAAGGCTTCCTGCCCATAAGGCAAATTGCTTTCAAATACCGAGGTCGTCAACTTGATGTACACATACAAGCCGCAAGAATACTTGATAAGGCCAGTGGCCTTGAAACGGATTATTACCCAAGCGCAAATGAAGAACTTATCGAAGATGCGTTGCGGAAAATAGCGTCCGAACAATCCAAACAAGGTTTTTTCGACAAAAAAAACTACCGCAGCGGGGTCGTTTTTACTTTATACCAATTAAGTGAAGAACTCAAAAAGCGTGGCCATAGCCGTTCGTACCCGGAAATCATACTCAGCCTCAATATCCTGGCAGGCAGCATGATTAAAATAAGCACCTCTGATGCGCAAGATGGCGAAGGGTTCACTTTGACGCCTTATTTTCCCAGCCTTTCAGCCAGTTCGAAAAAAAAGCTTACTGAGGATGACAATGCAAAATGGGTCGTACAATTCCACCCCCTTATTACACAAGCCATAGATGTCTTAGGCTATAGGCAATTTAATTATGCAAAAATGATGGGGCAAAAAACCCAATTAGCTCGGTGGCTACATAAACAATTATCACTGAAATTTACTTTTGCAAGCCTAAGCACTTCATTTGATATGCGCTACAGCACCATTAAACGGGACAGCGCCCTATTAGATGGCTATGGCTTAGAGCGCCAAGCCATTAAAAAACTTGACGAAGCTTGGGAGGAATTAAAAGAAAGCGGGGTGTTACAACAGTTTGAAAAAGCAGACATAAGAGGCCCAAGAGCAAAACTCATTGATGTGGTTTATACCTTAACAGCTTCTATGGAATTTATTTCAGAAATGAAAGCCGCCAATAAACGCCAAACAATCATCATAGAAAAAAATAATAGCTTAAATAAAGAGCAAACATAGTGGAATAGGTTACGCTTTAACTACATCAAGTATCGCATAAAATTACACACATCTGAATATAGTATTGATTTTAAATATAATTTATATATTACAAAAAATATAATGTTTCATCTTTCTATTACACTCAACTTTAGAAGCAATCATTCTTAACTTCCCTTATAAATATTTATAAGCAATTGATAACAAATTGTTTTTTAATATATTCAATACAATAACCTCAACCCGTTCTTTCAAGTGTGTTACCAATCTCATTTATCCGTATTTTTCACTGTAACTTAATGACTGATGTTACGCAGTCCGTAATTTTTGTAATTCAGCATAGGCTATCTGGTTTGCTTTTATGAACAGCTTTGTTCGTAGCGCAAAATGGTTGGCCTTGT
>SBAV01000461.1 GCA_005239965.1 Methylobacter tundripaludum | reverse complement strand
GGTTTTGGCGGCATAACGATAGAGCTGTTTAGTCAGCAAAGCTTCGCGTTGCAACAGGTCGCCAACTTTTTGGGCTGTGTCGATTTGGGTGGTATAGCCGTCCAATGCGGCGCTGATGCTGGCATCGTCACTGAAGAAATTTTCAGCTTTGAGTTCGCGGTCTTTATCCCAGATGCGTTGGATATACTGAATCCGTGCGTGTTGAAAGCGTTTGGCAACATTGAGGCGCTGGGCATCGTCAAACCAGAATTTAAGCCAACCTTGGATGTATTCGGTGGGGCGGTATTCGCTTTGCGGGGTAAGCCATTCAATCTCACTGCCGGAAAATAACGGCGTACCGCCGCCGCCACAAAAACCGACCAACACACCGGCACTGGCCAACATGCGCATGGCCGCTTGGGTAATGGAAGTGCCCGTGCCAAGCAAAACAACAGTGGTGTTGGCAATTGGGATATTCCAGTAGAGATTTTCTTCTTTCGCTTCGGTCAGATAAAGTACGCGCCCGTCTTTTTGCATGACCCGACATTTTTCCAGATAGTAAATATTAGCGCGTTTGGAGTGCAGTATGGCTTTTAAGTCGGTGAGTTGTTCCATTGATTGTTTTGTGTTAACCGATTGAAATTAATTGACTTCAATAAAATATTGGTTTTGTGGAATTATTTGAATGCTTCACGTAAAAAAACCCAGAAGGAGCGATATTGTCCATCTGGGTTTTTTCTACAAGATTGATAGGTTTTTATACGGAGTCGACAGCTATCCAGCGCCGTTAATTTTGGTAAACATCAACTCACCATCAACATATTGTCCAAGGCTTTTCTGGCCAGATTGGCTACTTTTGGCGGCACAGAAATTTGATTGATCACATTGCCTGCCGCCAGATTCTCCATAACCCACGCCAAATGTTGCGGGTCAGTCCTGAACATGGTCGAACACATACACAGTGTTGGCGACATAAAATGCACGTTTTTGCCTTGCGATTTGCATTCTTCATGCAAACGGTTAACCAGATTCAGCTCTGTGGCCACCAGCCAGCGCGTATTGGGTTCAGCAGCACGTATGGTTTTTAAGATGTACGATGTTGAACCGATATAATCGGCTTTTTGACAAACTTCAAACGGCGCTTCCGGGTGCGCTATCACCTTGGTTTCCGGATATTTGGCCAGGAAATTATCGATTTGTTCGGGCTTAAAGGCCTGATGCACTGAGCAATAGCCATTCCAAAGGATCATCTTGGCATTGCGAATTTGCTCTTCCGTTAAACCGCCCATAGGCTTGGTAAAATCCCAGATGACCATCTGTTCCAGCGGAATGCCCATACGGTAACCGGTATTGCGCCCCAGATGCTGGTCGGGGAAAAACAGCACTTTTTCCCGCTGTGCAAAGCTCCATTCCAGTATTTTTTGGGCATTGGATGATGTACAAACAATGCCGTTGTGCTTGCCGCAAAATGCTTTCAAATCGGCTGCAGAATTGATGTAAGTGACTGGCGTAATGGTATTGTCGGCATCAAGCACTTGCGACAGTTCTCCCCAGCACTTTTGCACTTTAACCAAATTGGCCATGTCGGCCATGGAACAGCCGGCGGCCAAATCAGGCAATATGGCAATTTGTTCCGGCCTTGACAGAATGTCCGCCACTTCCGCCATAAAATGCACGCCGCAAAACACGATGTATTCGGCATCCGATTCGGCGGCATCGCGCGATAACTGCAAAGAATCACCTGAAAAATCCGCGTGCTTGAACACTTCGTCCCGTTGGTAATGATGGCCAAGAATCACGCAGCGTTTACCCAACTTGGCTTTGGCGGCAATGATGCGGTCATCGCATTCCTGGTCATCGAGTAAGGCGTAATCTTGAATCGGAAAAGTCATTGTGTTGGCTCTCTTAAGGTTTTTTAAGCGTACATCAGGCGACGGCCTTTAGGTTCGGGAATAGGATCACCGAATTCTTTTGCCGTCTCTAGCCATAGCTGTATAGCTGTATTTGCATTTGCCAGCACTTCTTGTTGTGACGCTCCATGCGCCATACAGCCAGGAAGTTCTGGGATTTCAGCGATAAAAACACTATCCTCGTTACCCCAGTACAATAGGGCTTCATATTTGTAGGTCATTTTTTACCTGTTTTCCCATTGAAAGCTATTGCTCAATGTTATACACGATGGTAACAACCACCTTGGCTGTTTTATTGATGGTGGTCTTGTCATAAGTACCGCCATAATCATCACCATCTGAAGTACCGCCCGGCGGCAAGATATAAAACGCACCTTGCGATGCCGAACGCATTACGCCCACTTTTACGCCGTCATGCTTAACAAATTCTTTGGCACGGTTACGGGCATTTTCAGTTGCAGCGCCTATCAGGGACATTTTGATCTCCTCCAAATTGCTGACCAAATAGGAGGGCGAAGTCGCTGTAAAAGGTTTGCCGGTTGCTTGTACGCTTAATATGTCTTTATTGGCTGTGGTGACTTTGGCGAGCTCTTTGGTCGTCACCACAATGCTTTGACTGGCATCAAAGCCTTGCTGCTCAGACCGTGTACCGCCATTGGGTAATGGCACGTCAACCATGTGCGGCGTAACCTGCTCACCGCTTTCTTGCCAGCTGGTTTTATCCAGCCCGTGTTCGACTAAAAACGCATCCAGTCCTGGTCGTTCCTGGCGTAATTTAGCCAATGCTTGCGCGAAATCTGGCGCGGTTATCGAAACAGTCGCGGTCCATTCAGCATTGTCTGCCTGCACGGCTTTTTCTGCCAGGCCTTTTACCGAAACAGATTGCTGCGCTGATACAGCCTTCTTAGCTTGCACACCCAAAATAAACGCCGCACCGGACATGCCCAAGGCGAGCAACAAGCCTAAAATGGCCATTGAAAAGGATAATTGTTTTTCCATTGGACTGCCCTCTTGTGTTGTGTGAAGGATAGATATTATCGGAACGGGGATTAATGGGTGCCTTAGGAGGTTGCGCGGACTTGTTCCCACGGTATACCACTTGAAGGGTCAGCTTGGTGCGCAGCCAAACGGCGATGTAGCTCGTTACTTTCTTCTGTTGAAAGTCGCAGGTTGTTTAGCTTTTCTTCGGCAATACTATCCAAAATGTCTTCAACGAGTTGAATTCGTTCGTAAATTGGCAATTCTTTATAGTTTAGGATGCTAGTGGTCATAACGTAATTATACCTCACCGCCTAAAGTAAATACTGCACTAAACATACCCAATACGCAGTCAATGTTAAGCATTTTGTGCCAACATAGCCAATAAGATACCCATAATTTTACCTGGATTATCAATTGGGTATTCATCAAGATCAATCACCACATCAATCCCGTCCATTTTTAAGAATTTCCATGCCGTACCGGTCGTCACTACGCCATATAAATTTTTAATGTTGTTATTTTCTGCGGCATTAAAAATATGTGCGGCAACCATTTCCGCGATACATTGCCCTAAGCCAGCGTTTATGTTTTCGTTTTTTGCTTCAACCACGGCAATAATCGGGCTGCTCAAAATCAGCTGTTCTGCAGAGGCGCTGATAATAAAATCACAGTAGCCATTAAGCCCTTTGTCCCTATCAACGTTAAATTCAATCCCTGAAAACAGGCTAATTTTATGGTGAAACAGCTTTCGTAACTCGACCAGAATATTGGCAATGATAAATTCTGAACGGGCTTTTTCCGTGTTGATTGCACGCGCCAAAGGAACGGTTTCGGCCAATATTTCAGCAAGAGCGGGGCTGATCTTAACAGTGTCGATACTTGAAAAAGCACCTTGAGACTCAACAAGATGAACGCCTAGCTCCGCTTTTACTTTTTTTAAGTCAAAGTCACTGTACGACATGTTAAACCTCAGAACTGAATGCCTGTGTTATTGAGGCGATTGGTTGTGTTGTTTCATATAATCAAGCAACGCCTTATTAATCATACGCTGATAATCATGGCTGCTTTGGGCTTTAAACCAAGCCAGAATATCGCTATCTATATCTACACTGGTTTTTGGCTTGTGTTTCGAATAAAACCGCCCAACGACTGCGTTTCCCCAATGAGTTTGCGGCTACCAATTTAAGACGGGACATCCGTTCGTCCTGAGCTTGTCGAAGGACTTGTGGTTCATGGTTCGACAAGCTCACCACGAACGGTTTTTTTAAAGCTGTCCCGTTTTAAGTTGGTAGCCGAGTTTGTTCTGGAATATCACTGGTATCAATGGCTTTATCTGACCAAAGTGCCAATTGATTTAATTCTTCTGTTTGTTCTTTAGTGAGTTTTTTCATAACAGCCCCTTTTGTAATTACTGACCTAACAAACCAATAATTAAGTAGTCGTTCAAAAGTTTTTTCACGCCCAATGTCCATTTTTTGTGGGGTTCGAGCCATAAAATGTTAAAAGACTTATGGTCGATTACTTACTCATCTTATCTTTTATCCAAACTGGATTTCTTCTTAATGGCAACACAGCAATAACAGAAGCAACATCTTGGTTTATATCGTAATAAATTGCATATGGGAATCTTTTGGCTAGCATTCTATAGTAGCCATAATCTTTTTTATGCACACCTGCAAAAATCATTAGAGATTCTATATCTGACAAAATACTGTCCCAAAAATAATCCCCTATATTTTTCCCTTGCTTATCGTAAAAGTTGCGGCCTTCATAAAGATCATGCTCAGCATCAGCGAGTATCTGAATGTGATTAATGATAATCATCTATTCTGTTTTGATTTCAGTTCTTTAAGAGAAATAAATTCCGCTTTGCCTTCTGCAATTTTTTTTGATCGGGTATCAAGAATATCTTGATGCCATTCTGGCGATCTGGGCTCTGTTTCTTCATGAATTAAGGAATCCCACAAAGCTTCCATTGCCTGTAACCTTTCAACCGTACTCATTCTTGATATTTCAAGCGTATTCATTTAATTACCCCTGCCGATAAGATAAAAGCCTGTATGTATTTTCAAGAAACCAACCCCAACAACACAGTTGACGGATTATCACGATAATTCAACATAACATCCATGACAATCCGCCCCATCAGCATTCCACTATCTAACTGACTTGAGATTTTTCCTTACCTGCCGGTTTAATCAAGCGTATGCCCAATTCCTTCAATTGCTCATCAGTAACCACCGCCGGCGCACTGACCAAAGGACATGCCGCTGATTGGGTTTTCGGGAAAGCAATCACATCACGGATTGATGTCGAACCCGTCATCAACATCACCAAGCGATCCAAGCCAAACGCTAAACCACCGTGCGGTGGCGCACCGTATTTTAAGGCATCTAACAAAAAGCCGAATTTTTCCCTGGCCTCCGCTTCACCGATACCCAAAATTTCAAACACAGTTTGTTGCATAGACGTTCTGTTGATACGAATCGAACCGCCGCCCACTTCCGTGCCGTTCAACACCAAATCATAAGCGCGTGACAAAGCCTGACCTGGATTCGCCACCAGTTCTTCAACCGAACAGCTAGGCGCAGTAAACGGATGATGAATCGCATTAAAACGACCTGATTTTTCATCCCAGTCAAACATGGGGAAATCAACGACCCACACCGGCTTCCACTCACCTTGCAGCAAGTTAAGGTCGTGGCCTAATTTAACCCGCAACGCGCCCATGGCTTCGTTGACGATGCTGGCTTTGTCAGCACCAAAGAAGATCAAATCGCCGTCTTGAGCGCCAGTTTTGGCCATGACACTCGCCCAGACTTCAGCGGAAGCAAATTTAACAATCGGTGATTGCAAGCCTTCAATACCCGCCGCCAAATCGTTGACTTTAATATACGCCAAACCCCGCGCACCGTAAATGCTGACGAATTTGGTCAAATCATCAATGTCTTTACGGCTCAGCAACTCACCGCCGTTCGGTACGCGCATGGCTGCGACACGGCCTTTCGGGTCGTTGGCAGGTGCAGAAAACACCTTGAAATCAACGTCTTTCATGTCGTCGGCAATATCGACCAGTTCCAGTGGAATGCGTAGATCGGGGCGGTCAATACCGTAGCGTGAAATGGCTTCCTGGTAGCTCATGCGCGGGAATTTGGCATCCAGTTCCACGTTGATGACTTTGGCAAACAACTGGCGGATCATCTCTTCCATGACAATCATGATCTCGTCTTCGTCCATAAACGAGGTTTCGATATCCAGCTGGGTAAATTCAGGTTGGCGGTCGGCACGCAAGTCTTCATCACGGAAGCAGCGCACCACCTGATAATAACGGTCCATACCGGCAATCATCAGCATTTGTTTGTACAACTGCGGTGATTGCGGCAACGCAAAAAATGAATTCTCGTGGGTACGGCTGGGCACGATATAGTCCCGTGCGCCTTCCGGTGTGGCTTTGGTCAAATACGGCGTTTCAATTTCGAAGAACTCATTGTCATCCAGAAAGTTACGTAGCACACGGGTGACATCACGGCGCACTTTCATTTTTTCCTGCATGGCGGCGCGGCGCAGATCGATATAACGATAGCGTAAACGCAGCTCTTCATTGACTTCAATATCGCTTTCTATCGGGAACGGAGGCGTTTCTGACTCGTTCAGCACCTCGATGTGCTTGG
>SBAV01000280.1 GCA_005239965.1 Methylobacter tundripaludum | reverse complement strand
GCATTTGTCGTAGCTGTGATTTAAAAAAAGCGGACAAGGATGACCGGGATTTAGTGATCTTGGCGGCGGCAAAATTAGGTAAAACAAGGTTAATCGATAATATTCAATTTTCCAGATAAACTTTCTGGGCAGTGGAGATAAGACGGTTTTCAATAAGGGGTGAGCCATGCCGTTGTATGTTTATCAAACCCAATTGGGTTGTATCGGTATCGAAGAACAGCACGATAGCATAACTGAAGTTTACTTTGACAATGAACCGCTACCAGAGTCTGTTGACATCATGGCTACCGCGTTAACCAACGAAGCCGCCCACCAGCTTAACGCCTATCTTGCAGGGGAACTCAAGCAATTCTCCCTGCCTTTGGCTCCTTCCGGTACTGTTTTCCAAAAAAAAATATGGCAATTGCTGTGTGATATTCCTTATGGTCAAACAGTTAGCTACAAAGATATAGCTATTGCAGCAGATAATCCTAAAGCGGTTCGTGCAGTAGGCCAGGCTAACAATAAAAACCCTATCCCTATTTTTATTCCTTGCCATCGCGTTATTGGTGCTGATGGTAAGTTGATCGGCTACGCAGGTGGTTTGGCCATCAAAGAACGTTTGTTGATGATAGAACGACAAAATACCCAATGATGACACCAGTGAGCTATACGATAATCAAGGTTGTTATTACCAGTCTACTTATCGTGGCCATATCAGAGCTATCAAAACGAAGTTCCATGATAGGCGCAGTGTTAGCTTCGCTGCCGATTACATCGACTTTGGCTATGCTCTGGCTGTATGTTGACACTAAATATATTAGCAAAGTGGCTGATTTGGCAGGCAGTATTCTTTGGTTTACCATCCCTTCTTTGACTTTTTTTGTCAGCTTGCTTGTGTTGCTGAAGAAAGGTGCACCGTTCTATTTGAGTATGGGATTTTCCATGTCACTAACAGCCGGTTGTTATTTGCTTATGATTACTGTATTGGCGCGTTATGGCATTAAATTGTAGGCACGGAGCTTGTGGTTCTATGATTCGAGGAACTTTGAAAAACGCGCCCCCGTTATAACAACATCGTAATTATTCAGTCCCCCTCTTTGAAAAGGAGGGGTTAGGGGAGGTTTTATGACAAAATCCCCCCTCACCTCCCCCCCTTTTCAAGGGGGGAGGTGAATAAGTACACAACATCCAGCTTGGTTTACTGTTTTATTGAATACCAAGGGTGGTTATCGAGTTATTGGGTTGATGTGAATGTAATGGTATTAAATCTGACTTTCTTGGATTGACGCAGAATGATTGGAAAGAAAGAGATTTTTTAAACATGTGCTTTGAAATTCATACTGTCATGTAACGCCCTTACGATATGAATTTTAGTGGGAGTAACGCGGTAGAAAATACAATGGCGATTGATATGATACAGCCTGTAGCCTTCTCGAATATAATCACAAGCAAAGCCTATTTCTGGATTTTCGGCAATTAAAACAATTGCTGTGTTTAATTCATTAAAATAGTTGTCTGCCTGTTGTTCTCCCCAGTTTTTGAATGAGTAAAGCCAGATGTTTTTTAGGTCTTGTTTTGCGCGTATTTGTATATGAATTTTGCGCACTATTGGATTAAGCCCGCTTCTTTTTTTGCTCGCTGTCTGATCCTTTCCATGTTTAATTCACCTGCGTCGCCACTTTCTTCGCCATCAATAAGTGCACTGCGTAAGGTTTGCAATTTTGTGTTGGCTTCTCTTTCTTCGAGCAAGCGTAAAGAGTCACGCATAATGTCGCTTACGCTGGTATAGCGTCCACTTTTGAGTAGGGATTCAATGAGCTTGTTCCAATGTTCATCGAGGCTAATGGTTTGTGTTTGTACTTGTGGCATTTTTTACCTCTACGTTTTTCTTACCAATAGTTATACGATATAGCCTTATGTTTTGTAAATCAACCCCACTTTTGCGTCGGTTCATTTGATGCTAGTCAGCACAGGAAAGGCTTAGATGTGGCGTTATCAAACCTGTAATGAATTTCTAGAATTAAACTACAATAGGAAAAGTTTCCCTATGGTGCTTTTATTCAATAAGACAGCGCTTTTTTTGCTTAGTTTGTTTAACTATGGAGATTTATCATGAGCGCTGAAAGATTGTTTTTAACCACGGATGCACAAGGTTGTATTACGGAGTTACCGCAATTTGAACCTAATCAGGAGGTTGAGCTGATTGCATTGTTTTCAAAAAAGCAAGCGCATACAAGCCAGTCTGTCTATAGAAAACCACCTGTTGAATTGGCAGGTAAAGTGAAAATTTTAACTGATGTTTTCGCCGCTGATATTGCAGATGATGAGGCGATTGCATTGGCGAAACAGCGTGATAGAGAGATTGGAAACGGTGAGGTAGAGCCTTTGTCACATAAGCAATTGATGGCTAAGTTACGGGATGCGCGTTGAGTATCATCCTGCTATTACCGATACGTTTGACAGTGTATGGGACGCTATTGCTGACACTGAAGAACAGGTCGCCAATCTTAGGGTGCGGGCAGAGCTAATGCAGCAAATCGCAGCCATCATTAAGGCCAATGACTGGACGGCAAGCCGCTGCCGCTACTCATTGTGGCCTCACGCAGCCACGTGTTAACGATCTGTTGCGTGGCCGTTTGTCACGCTTTTCTCTGGATGCCTTGGTAAATATCGCTACTGCGCTGGGTTGTCGTGTACATTTGGCGGTGGATGCAGCTTAATCATGCTAGGAGTTTGTCGGACTTAAGATTTAACTTGTTGATTACAAACAACTTTATCATTGCAAAACTTTGATAAATATGCATATAAATCAATAGGATGAAAAAACAAGTCCGACAAACTCCTAGACAAGTGCGCGGAATGTACTCTACTTGGCTTTAATTTTTTCTTCTATGTAAAAGAGGAGACCACGGGGTCTCTCCTTTGCATCCAGAATGTAATATTGGCAAGCTATTATTAGGACAATTCATTTGAAAACATAATAATAGACCTTGTCCACCAAACCCTAATGGAGAATTTTTCGAAATTTTACTGCCACGTTCATAACAAAGTGCTCTTGCCTTTTCTTTCGCTTCATCATTTTCCCAAATCCCATTGCCATCAGCAAAGTATAGTGGATCCCGGTTTCAGGACAATACTTTAAGATGGTAACCTGCAATAAATAGGAGCAGGTTATGAGAGAAACAAAACGAAAAAACTTTACGTGTGATTTCAAGGCTAAAGTCGCTCTTGAAGCGGTTCGTGGCCTCAAGACAGTCAATGAAATCGGTCAAGATTTTGGGGTTCATCCAACACAAGTGACACTGTGGAAGAAAGAATTGACCGACCAGGCATCCAGTGTATTTGATGTCAAACGAGGCACGAAACCAGTCG
>SBAV01000206.1 GCA_005239965.1 Methylobacter tundripaludum | reverse complement strand
CAGCCGGTACGCAGCTTAAGGTCACCATTTGAAAAGTTTGTCAGCATTAAACTACAAATAATGGAGAAGAAAAATGAGCAAGACCATTAAAAAAATTAAGACACTTAAAAGTGGAGGCATTTCGAATGCTAAAAAAGCCAGTAAAGCCTTATGGCTATCAAATCGGTATGCCAAGACTGCCGACCTTGCTTATTACAAGGCGGAAAGTGGAGATTTTTTGCCGGATCAGGAACTTAATGGCAACTGGAAGGCAGGTCGGGAGCTTTCGTTCTAACCAGGGCAAAATGCGTTGACCTGAGTGTCTGTCAAGATTGGTGTGATCGTGCATTTTCACGATGCAGTCCCCATGACGGAAGTACCTAAAGTACTGATGTCTTTTTTGGGGGGTAATGAAGGCATTTCGTGCTGGGTATTGCCCCTTCTTTTTAGCAATCATTACCCAGGGAGATACATTCATGGCTATTACACACTATGAACCGTGGCGTTCATTAAATCAATTACAGAAAGAACTGGAAGGCTTCCGGGATGATAAATCCGATGAAGGTGCCATTGCAACGGCAGAACGGGTACCGGCAGCGGATATTAAAAAAGAAGCCGACAAGTTTGTTGTTTTAGCTGCCTGCTTATTGCAAAGCAAAAAGTAGGGATTTTTTTCCGGGTCAGGCGCCCAGTGACTGGCGGGTGGCAGAGCGGGAGTTTTCATCCTGAATCATTGGTAAGGGCAAAATGAGGTGTAGGTGAGTGCCTTTCAAGCTCGGCGTGACCGTGCGTTTTTATGGAGCAGTCCCCATGGCCGAAGTACCTAAAGTACCGAGGTCTTTTTTTGGGGGGTAATAATGCCTGCATTACCCCCTTTTTTTTAGTTAATCGTTACACACGGAGATACACAGATGGCTATTGTGCGTTATGAACCCTGGAGTTTATTGAATCAATTGCAGAAAGAACTGGAACGCTCCCGGGATGATAAATCCGGGGAAGGCACCGTTGCGACAGCAGAATGGGCACCGACAGTGGATATCAAAGAAGAAGCCGATAAATTCGTTATTCTCGCTGATATTCCCGGCGTCAAACCGGAAGATATTGAAATCAGTATGGAAGCCGGTGTCTTAACCATAAAAGGCGAAAAAGAATCCGAAGCTAAAACTGAAAAAGAAGGCTATAAGCGTGTTGAGCGGACGTATGGCTCCTTTTATCGTCGCTTTAGCCTGCCCGATACAGCGGATGGTGACGCCATTAATGCCAAGAGCAAAAACGGCGTGCTGGAGATTGTTATTCCAAAACGTGAAGCTGTTAAGCCAAAGCGGATCAATGTGGCTGCGGAAGAATAAGAAGACTGGCTTGCGGCGGAACAAGAGTATTCGCCAAATGAGGGAAAATGCGCTGAGCAGGAAGTCTGATATCTATACTCGATGTTCAAGTTTTTTATAAGTTATTGATTTTAAGTTAGGCATGGGAAATTTTGGTTTGTTATAAATCAATGCCTTATGGTTTTTTGTTATTTGAAAATCCACAAAATTACCCCAAAAACCAGATTTTAAAGATTTTTAACCTATTGTTTTTATATGTAAATATAAAAACTTGAACATCGAGTCTATAGGTATTAATCAGGGATGATTAATACCTACGGAGATGAGTAAAACTTGATGGATTTCAACGGGTGTTAACGTTACCCGCCCCTGCCAACGTGACCAAAATGACGACTGATTTCCACAATGGTGTTCTGACCATCACCATTCCTAAGGCATAGACCACAACTTGACTTTAATAGCTCAATAGATACAAGAAGGCCCCCAGTCATGATGCGTATTTTTCTTTTTTTAGCGACCAATATCGCAATAATGATTGTGGTCAGTGTTGTATTTAGCCTTTTAGGCCTAACAGGTATTTTAGATGCGCAAGGCATGGGCATTGACCTTAACGCGCTGTTAATCATGCTGGCAGTGATTGGGATGACCGGCTCATTCATTTCTTTGGCGCTGTCAAAATGGTCTGCCAAACAAGCCATGGGGGTTCGTGTGATCGAGCAGCCCAAAAACCAGACTGAGCGATGGCTAATGAATACTGTGGCCAAGCAAGCCAAACAGGCAGGCATCAACATCCCCGAAGTCGGTATTTTTCAGACGCCTGAACCCAACGCCTTTGCTACCGGAATGAACAGAAACAATGCGTTGGTAGCGGTCAGTACCGGCTTGCTGCTACGCATGGATAACGATGAAGTTGAAGCGGTTATTGGCCATGAAATCACCCATGTGGCGAATGGAGATATGGTTACGATGGCTTTGATGCAGGGAGTGGTAAACACCTTTGTTTACTTTTTTGCCAGCATTATAGGCCATGTTGTCGACCGGGTTATTCTTCAAAACGAACGCGACCACGGTATGGGATATTACATTACCCAAATGGTTGCGCAAATTGCCCTGGGATTTTTGGCTTCTCTGCTGGTTATGTGGTTCTCCCGCCATAGGGAATTTAAGGCTGATGTGGGTGGTGCCACTTTGGCAGGACGTGACAAAATGATCAACGCGCTTCGTGCATTACATCGCGAATATGAGCTCCGGGACTTGCCGGGACAATTGGCAGCCTTTGGCATTAACGGTGGCGGCGTAAATAAGTTATTTATGAGCCATCCACCATTGGGAGAGCGCATTGCCGCATTAATGGGTGGATTTAAATCAAAAGTGCAATCGTCCATAACCTGATGATTTATAAATTCAACGCGCTATCCAACCCACTTGTATTTTACTGAACCGGCCATAACGAGGTTATCATGAAACATAACGACACAGTCATTAATTCCAAACCAGACATTTGTCTTGAAATGGACAAAAGAATTGCTTATCACCAGGCAGGGCGTGCCGCTGCAATCTGTCTTGGCAACAAGCAGAAGCAATTGCCGGAAGTGTATTTTCGGATCATCATCAAACAACAGGAACGTGGCGGACAGCCATCAGGCCGGTTGGCGCATATGTATGGCAAATATACCGTGAAGGTTGAAGGCGGCCTGTTAATCCAAAATTTGCCTTTCTCGTTTGAGGAAGTTAGGCGTTATTTTTCCTGGCCTCAGCAAGAAGAATACCGGTGCGCCTTCGAGGCCGATGTCATCAATTTGTTGGCAGGATCACTGGCCGAGGCAAAATATGTCGCCTTGTGTGATGATGAGGTTTTTAATGACAATTTAGTGAATCTTGGTGCATTACATTTTTATGGTGGTGGTTCAAATATGGAAGTCATTACTGAGCACATGAAGTGCTTCATACCTGACAAGGCGGAACGGGACAAAAAGCTGGCCGAACTGTTTTTGGCTGCTTACAGCTTCGTCAACAACAGGACAAACTGGGATGCAATCTCTGTACTGGCGAAGTTTATCATGGCTGAATCCCATAGCGTTATCAACTGCGAGAAAGTTGTTTCTTTGCTGGAATCGCGTTTGGTGGCTTGAAAGGGAGTTTTTTCCTTAACTTGAGGCAGTGCGTCTTAAACTGGTAACCGAAAATAGGAACTGATTTTGAATGTTTGAATCAAAATAATAGTAGCAATTTGTCTGGAGTTTGAAACCTAATACGACACTGTCTCGATGTAAATGCAGTAATTCATTATGGAGCGGCTATGAAAACTAAAATTGGCAGATATTTTCGGGCGATAGCCTTGATAACAACGCTTTTAGTCGGGTTGCAGCCAGTCGATGTGAGGGCGGATATCCCATTGACGAATAATCCGCTCCCTGAAATGCTGAAAAAAGTCATTCCGGGCGTCGTGAACATTGCTACCCGGACACGGATTCGCCTGGAAGAAAATCCTCTCTTAAGGGATCCTTACTTCCGTCATTTTTTTGGCATTCCCAACATGCCACTGGAACGGGAACAGCAAAGCCTGGGCTCCGGTGTTGTCGTTGATGCCAGTAAAGGTTATGTTGTCACCAATTATCATGTCATCAATAAAGCCGACAAAATTACCGTCATCTTACAAGACGGCCAAAGTTTTGATGCAACATTGGTAGGCAGTGATGAGAACACTGATATCGCCTTGGTCAAGATTAAAGACGGCAATCTGGTCGAACTGCCCAAAGGCAATTCGGATTTATTGCAGGTTGGCGATTTTGTCGTCGCCATCGGCAGCCCTTTTGGTTTGGGCCAGACAGTGACCTCCGGGATAGTCAGCGCTTTAGGCCGCAGTAGCTTGGGGATAGAAGGTTACGAAGATTTTATCCAGACCGATGCTTCCATCAATCCCGGAAATTCGGGCGGGGCTCTAGTCAATCTCCAGGGTGAGCTGATCGGCATTAATACGGCTATAGTCGGCCCTACTGGTGGCAATGTCGGTATTGGCTTTGCCATTCCAATCAACCTGGCCAGTCAGGTCATTCAGCAGATCATCCAATATGGTGAGATAAAGCGGGGGCAATTGGGTGTGCAAATGCAGGATTTGACGCCGGCGTTAGCCCGTACCCTTCATGTTAAGGCGCAACATGGCGCGGTGATTGTAGGCGTAATGCCACGTTCGCCAGCCGCAAAGGCAGGCTTGCAAAAAGGTGATATCGTCGTTGCCCTCAATGGTCAAGCGGTTGATTCCGCAACCAAGCTACGTAACCGTGTTGCCTTGATGCAGGTGGGCGATTCAGTGAGTCTGGATATTATTCGTGATGGTGAGGAAATAAATACAAAAACACGGCTTTCCAAACCCGTGGCAGTAATGGAAACTATTCAAGAAGAATATTAGTTTTTGCAACTTATTGCATGATGCTTGAATACGGCTTAGGAATGAAAATTTAATAACATGGACATTTGTAGGGTGGATAAATGCAATGCATCCACCTTTCTTAGCGCCTATGTGGTGGATGCGCTGCCACTT
>SBAV01000216.1 GCA_005239965.1 Methylobacter tundripaludum | reverse complement strand
TACCATCAAAATCGTCTCCACCATATTGCGCTATGCGATAGATGGAAAAGCCTCTGATATACACATTGAACCTTTCGAGCAATCCTTAAAAGTCAGGTTACGTGTCGATGGCGTGTTAAAGGACATCGATGCGCCATCAGTTAAATCGACGGCGGCGGTGATTTCGCGTATTAAAATCATGGCAAAGCTGAACATTGCTGAACGGCGCTTGCCTCAAGATGGCCGTATTAAAGTGCAAATGTTGGGCAAGGAACTGGATTTACGGGTGTCAACCATCCCGACCATGTACGGTGAAAGTGTGGTAATCCGGTTATTGGACAAAGAAAATACCGTGCTGGATTTTAAAGCGCTGGGCTTTGGTGGCCGGCAGCTTGAGCAATTTGTCGAAGTCTTGTCCATGCCACACGGCATTATCCTGATCACCGGCCCTACCGGTAGCGGCAAATCAACCAGCATGTATGCGGCACTCAAGCAGTTGAATACTTCAGAGCGCAAGATTATCACCGTTGAAGATCCGGTTGAATACCAGATGGAAGGTGTTAACCAGATTCAGGCAAAACCGCAAATCGGTTTGACGTTCGCAACAGCGCTGCGTTCGATTGTGCGACAAGACCCCGACGTTATCATGATCGGTGAAATGCGTGACCTGGAAACCGCCCGTATCGCCGTGCAATCCGCCTTGACAGGTCATTTGGTGTTATCGACCTTACACACCAATGATGCTGCCGGTGGCGTAACGCGCCTTTTGGATATGGGTTTGGAAGAGTATCTGCTGACCTCAACAGTTAATGGTATATTAGCGCAGCGTTTGGTAAGAAAACTGTGCCCTCACTGTAAAGAAGCGTATCCTGCACCGCCCGAATTGGTCAGGGATATGAAGTTACGACGGTTTATGCCGGAAGGTGATATTGTGTTGTACAAGCCGATTGGCTGCTCTTCGTGTGGTGGATTGGGCTACCGGGGTCGATTGGCAATTATTGAGTTTTTGCAAATGACCGATCCACTTCGAAAACTGATTATGGCGCATGAAGAAGCGGGCACTATCCAAAAACTCGCTATTGCAGAAGGCATGACCACCATGTATGAAAACGGCCTGCAAAAGGTAATGCAAGGCATTACCACCATAGAGGAAGTGTTGCGCGTGACCTCGGAAGCCTAAGATGCCCTTGTTTACCTATAAAGCAATCAACCATCTGGGTGAAACCGAAGACGGTGTAAAAGATGCAGTTGACGAACAAGCCCTGATAAAGGCCTTGCAATCCGAAGGCTATATTCCAATTCGCGTAGCGCCTGCCAGTGCCAAATCGTTTCTGGGATTGGGGGGAGCCAAGCAAAACAAGCTGTCCGCCAAGGAAATTGGTTTGTTTACCGGCGAATTGGCGACCTTGCTGGAATCTGGATTGCCTTTGGATAAATCGTTGTCGGTGTTAATCGATCTGACCGACGATAGTGAACGTTTAAGCAAATTAATCGGCAGGGTTTTAGAAAAAGTCAAAGGCGGATCGTCCTTGGCAGATGCCTTAGAAAAACAGCCGGGCATATTCAGCAAATTTTATTTGAATATGATTCGGGCGGGTGAAGCGGGCGGTAGCTTGGGCGAGGTGTTGACGCGTCTGTCGGAATATCTGGAACGCTCCAAAGAACTAAAAGATACCGTCAGTACTGCATTGATTTACCCGACCATTTTGTTGATTATGTCATTGGCATCTTTGTTTGTAATGCTGACCTTTGTGGTGCCGCAATTTACCGAAATGTTTGAAAGTGCCGGAAAAGCCTTGCCGGTATCGACACAAGTTGTCGTTGCATTGGCCGATTGGCTGCAAAAATATTGGTGGCTGCTGTTTGGTGGAATTTTTTTTATTGTCAGTTACATGCGCTTTCAATTGGCGGATCCGGTACGAAAAAAAGTCTGGGATGGCCGTTTCTTGAAATTACCTTTGGCGGGCACCATTATTTTAAATAAGGAAGTTGCCAATATCAGCCGGACCCTGGGAACTTTATTGGGGAATGGCGTTTCCATATTGTCCGCGCTGGTTATTGTGCGCGAAACCGTCGATAATTTGGTACTGGCCGCTGCCATCCAAGACACCGAAGAGCAGCTCAAGCAAGGCAAACACATGTCGGATGCCTTGCATGACAAAGGAATTTTCCCCAAAATGGCCATGCAAATGATTAAAATGGGCGAGGAAACCGGTCGTCTGGAAGAAATGCTGTTGCGTGTAGCAACAATTTACGACAAGCAGCTCAGAGTATCGATAACACGTATGCTCGCTTTGCTTGAACCGGCTTTAATAATTACGTTGGGGCTTATGATTGCGGGTATTATCGTATCCATATTATTGGCAATCTTGAGCGTCAATGATTTGGCTTCTTAATGGAACATGAAATGAAAATGATGAAAAAACGTACACAGACAGGTTTTACATTACTGGAATTATTGGTGGTATTGGGCATCATTGCGATGCTGGCAGGCATTGTCGGCCCACAAGTGATGAAACACATGGG
>SBAV01000415.1 GCA_005239965.1 Methylobacter tundripaludum | reverse complement strand
GAGATGAGCGTTTGCTGATAAAGCTGTAGCGACAAACCGAAGAAAAAAGAGAAGTTGGCCTCCATCTGGTTATAAGGCTTGGCATTTTTTGCCGCAGAACTACCAAAATCGCCAGCGCCAGACCAATAACGAGGGGCGAAAGCGGCTTTTACCAAGCTTTGATAGGAAGTAGTTAAGCCCTTGCCGGAAGCGTGCCTCAAGTTCGCTAACACACTATCCTCTGGATGCACCTCTTGTGCCGTCAATGGGCGGTGCGGCAACAGCTTGCGCCCAACATCAGGAAAAGTGCGTTGTGTGCAGGACATTTCCGTATCACTCAGGACCGGCCCTACCGCTTGTGAAGCTAGCGCCGCATTTTCCAGGCGCAAAGTTTGTTTGCTGGCCTTACCGTCTTGCCCAACCACCCAGATGGCCGCGTTAATATCCCTGGCACCAAACGGGGAAACGCCATTGAAAATATTATTGGCTCGGCCATCCCAGAAATTACGGAAATTGAAGGCCGCGTTAATGACGCTAGGGGCTTGTCTCGGTAGCGTTTTGCGGGTGTTGGCGTTGCCTAAATGAAAAATAGCATCCTTTGTCGAAGTGCAGTCATCAACAGAACCGCCCAAACCCTTAAAGCGATTCGCAAACACGCCTGCTGAAGACACCACATCATCGGTGCTAAACAATACCTTAGAGTCTTTCTTAAGCGGATCGGCAAGCCGGTACAAAGGGAAATCACCGCGTTTGAGCGTGTAATTGATACCACCGGCACTGCCAGATGGCATTTTTTGAAACGCCTTACCCGTTGCCGTTTTGTGCGACGATCCTGTTTCCACCTGATTTTTGACGCGGCGGTCTGCACCGGCGTGGAAATGGCACGAAGCGCACGCCATACCGTCACTGCCCACTGCCGTATCCCAAAATAACGCCTTACCCAGGGCAATGGCCGCTGTTTTATCAATGACAATTGGAGAGGAACCATCAAGCAATCCTGGCGTAACGGGTATCGCCACATCCTTTAAGGGCGGTGGCGTTTTGCCTACCGCACTTACCTCATTTGTCAGCAACAGCAAGGGCACGGAAACAATGTAAGGCAAAACAACGCCCAGAAGTTGCCTGACCGGCAGCTTGAATTGATGCTTACTGCTCATGATGTACCTTTTAGGGATAAGCCCAGATGAAGCACTAATGGGCAAAAAGATAAAGCGGCCTGGTATATGGCCGGCGAAAAAAATAAATGTTTGCCCATAATGCACGTTAGGGTAAATGCCGCCAAGAGAAACCTGCCAGGCAACAAACCTGGCAGTAACTGAAATTCGCTCACTTTAAGCCGTGATGCCTACTGAACCCACGCTAAAGTGAGCGAGCGTAAACTACTTTTTCTTGGGCAATACGCGGATCTTAAATTTAACCACGTTAGATTTTAAAATCCGGCCTTTGCCACGTTTGTCTTCCTTCACAGAAATCTCCATGGGAAACGTAAAACCAGCGTATTCCGCAGGTATGGCACTGCCATCCCAGATAATCGTGGCAGTTGACATCATTTTTTTGAAAGCGCCTATCTTTACCACGGCACCGTCAAAAACTTGGTCGACCGTGTAAGTGTCGTTCTCTTTATCCTTAACGGTCACGGGAATAACCAGCGACTTTGCGCCTATGGTGTAGTTATATACAGCGGCACCTACTTTTGCTACTGGGGCAGTATCGGGTGAAGTGGGTTTTGGATTGATTTTGGCATCCCATTTTTTCCATGCCGGCAAACGTTGGGCATCGGTCAATTTAAAAATGGCTTTAATTTTGTCCTGAACCGCCAGTTTTTGGTCTATGGGAAACAGTTCCAATAAACCAGGGACAAATTGCTTGCTACGGGTACCACCGACGTGGCAGTCACCGCAGCTACCCGCAGCATTGGCAGGGCCTATGTATGCAGGGTGCGCCAAAACAGGACTTGTTGCAGCTATGCTGGCTATTGCAAACAGGGTAGTTACGATTAATTTCTTATTCATCATTTAAAATTCTCTTGTTTCCGGGTGATTGCTTTAAATCACATTTTTAGTCATATATCCGCCGTCCTAAAACGGCATAGCTTTTTAGGTTAAGCTTCCCTGCCGCCAATTCCTCCCGCCCACCAAATGCCAGAGGAATCAGCCTGAAGTTATTTAACGTTATTTGACAGCGACGCTGACTTTTACCATATGAGCTACTTTGGTATTAATAAATGGAGCTGGCTTGTACCCGCCGGTGACAAACTCATACAGTCCGGTGTAAGGCGCCTTAAACTTGAGAACCAATTTTCCACTCACCCCATCGTTTATTTTTTTAAAAGTTGGACTGGCGCCTGCGGTCTTGTCGCCATCATAACCGTGGGTAATGTATTGCATCACAATGTCACCCAAAGGTTCGCCGGTGTCATCGTTTGCAGCGCCCCATTTGGCCATAGTGGCGGTTTGGGTCAGGGCAACATCAGGGATGTAGATATCCTCTGCGGTATCATTCGCGCCCCGGAAATAAACGCTGGAACCTGGATGGAAACCAGCTTCTGCAGATACCATGGTAATAGTGACCATTTGGCCTTTATTGGCGTGAAAAGTCCCCCAATCGGAACTGTGTACCCAACCTAAATCGCCAAATTTGGGGTCGCTCCAGCCACTCGCACGGACACTGAAATTATCGGTATTGGCACTGGGAGTAAAGTTAAAAACCGAGGAAGCCTGTGTGGTTGCATGGCTTGCAGAAATTGACATCAAGCTGATAGCAGCCGCAGACAGTAGGTAGCTTATGGTTTTCATTTATGTTTCCTTTATTATTAAATTAAAAATTGAATACATATAAACATGCGCCGGATTCATGCCTTAAAGGCATCAAGGGGTTTTTTCGTAGGTATTACAGATAACATCAACCACGATGCGCACACTAGGCACAGCACGATTTATGCCAAAGTATAATTTTTAATTAAATCAATGGATTGATATTTTATAGCCTATGGAAATAGGTTAAATAACCCAGTTTTACCCAAAAAATAGGGTATATCACACAGTTTTCGAAAACACCGGCATTCTTAAGCACATAACGCTTTGATATTTATCTATTTTATGAGGAGTCTGCATTGATGACTCATTAATTTTCATAAGACGCGGCATTTCCATGCCAAAAATTTATTAAATAACTGATGTTACGCACCCGCCACTAAAAAATGTGTATTATTTCCCAATGGAAAAAGAAAAATTAGATTTATACACAGACTTTTTGATCTGCAACAG
>SBAV01000144.1 GCA_005239965.1 Methylobacter tundripaludum | reverse complement strand
GGCCGGGGCTGCCGAAGGCATTGGTAGTCGCGTAATTTTTGCCGCTTGCTTGGGCTCGGATGCCCAAAACAAGCTTTCGCAAAAATAGCGACTCTATCGTCCGTGTTCATCGGCCTTAAATTGATCTGAGCTTCTTGCATCTCATCCGACAAACGGCCATAAGCAATGGCATCGCCCATAAAATCACCACGCAGTGTCATCACCACCTTTAAAACGCCAGCTTTAGTGGCATCCAGCAAACCATCAATAAAACAGCGGACTTGATCGTTTGCAGTGCTGGCTGCGGGTGATTGTTGCTTCGATTTGGCCAGCGTATAAAGCTCTTCCCATTGGTCAACCACCAGTAAAAAGTGTTCCGTGCCGGGTTGTTTTTTCAGGATGCGCTCCACCACCGTCCGAATTTGCACCGTGCCATCCCGGAAAGCCTTGGCCAGTTTACTGATCTCAATCACCAAATCCGTTTCGCCTTTTTCCGATTCCAGCAACGGTACCAAACCAGCGGCCAAATTTTCGAATGGCAGATCGCCAGGGACAATAGTGACCATCTCCCACGGTTCGTGGGTGTCCTTACGCAGTCTGGGCAACAAACCGGCACGCACCACCGACGACTTACCGGCACCGGAAGCACCCACCAATGCTACAAAAGCATGGCTGCGCAGCTTATCCTGCAAGGCAGCAATCGCCTTATCACGGCCAAAGAAAAAATCGGCATCCTGTTCGCGAAAGAAATACAAACCGCGATAAGGGCAGATAATATTGAGCGTATCCTGAAAGCGCTGTTGCAACTGGAGATCCACTGCTTCGCGCCGGATTGCAGCCAACAGAATATTAAACGCCATGGGTTCTTCAATACCACCGCGAAAATCCACCCACATATTCTGGCTTAAAAAATCCAGTGCCGGAATGGCATTCGGCAACAACAAGGGAATCACCGGAAAACCAGGTTCACGGTTTTGCCGCTCCAACGCAAAATACATTTCGCGCAACTGCCAAGGCCCCATTTCTCTAGGGCCAATACACACGGCAACTGCCGAACAGGATGCCAACACCTCACGCAAGCGTTCCGGCCAGGGTTGGCCAGGGATAAGATGCCAACGATCCAGAAAAACCTTGATCTGCTGGTTTTTTAAGCGCGTAGCCAAAGCGGTGACCAAAGCATGATCCTGGGTGTTGTAGCTTATGAAGACATCGTATTGTTCGTTCATCGGTTTCTACTCACAGGGGTATGAATCCAGCTACGCTTTAATTTTCGACAACCCCGTCAAAATCAAACCAATCGCCTCGTCATGATTAATCGTTGTAAACAAGCCTAAATTTTCTTCTTCTGTCAGGCCGTTATTTAAGCCCTTAATACCAAACTTGGCAAATATGTTGACCACCGCCTCGTAATCAATCGGCTCAATGGCAAGCCGTTGTTCGGTAATCCGCTGGTTGAATTCGCGCAACAAGTTTGCATAACTGTTATTACTGCATTGATATTGTTCCGTCAATTGCCCAAGCTGCTGACCTTGCAAAGCCAGACAAATGGCTCGGCTGGCACCCCCGTAACCACCCAGCAGAAACAGCGGCTTTTTTGCCGTTAACGTGACCAAGGCTTCTTCCACCAAACCGGGGTACTTGCCTTTAAAACCCAACGTCCTGCCCCCCATCATGATACGCGCTTGGGTTTTCTCCACTATTGCCTCACGCATCACCGTTAAACAACGTGCCCATACATAATTGGAAGTACCGCTACTATCGCCGCCGTTCGCAATGTCCTGGATTAAGCCCGCCTGTTTAAGATCGGACGGTGCATCAATAACTTTTACTTTCAAGGCATCCTTGTTTTGTGCAGCCCAGGCAACATCCAAAGTCGATTTTAACGGCCAGGCCAAATAATTCACCACCGGTTTGTATTCTTTTTTCAGCGCATCATTGTGATACCTGACCAGTTCCAGCAAGTTTTCAGTAAAACCGTTGGGCCGTAAATCTCCACCGTAAACGAGTGTTGCCCCTTGCGCGAGACATTGCCGGGCAATTTCCAGCATGACGTTTTGCAAATGGTCTTCGCTTAAGCCCAAAGCTTGCAATTCGCCCGGATCAGTTTCTGAAATGGAGACACCTATCGACAGCGTCTGCAACGCCTTGCCCCGCAACGTTGTGGGGGTATTAAGGAGAATATTGTGGGGTAAGTTCGCTGTTTTCTTCATAGCCCAAAGGCGGATCAGGATAAACAACATGCTGGAGCTTACTGGTTCTAAGGTCGCGCTCTTCCGGCGGTCTGGACAAAATAAAGACATCTTGCGGTAGCCAGTCACAGGCTTTTAAATGCGCGAAATGCTTTTCCACATAAACAAACCGCAACACCTCCAGCAAGGCAAAATCAATAATGGCATGCAGCTTTTGCCTGGCTTCCGGTGTGGCTAAAGGCTGTTCCAGATCAAACCGAATCCCCGGCACATTGCTCAAATACGGAAAGCTGCGGTCTTCATGCTGTTGCAAGGCATCAATGACGATCATCGGCCTGTTCAACCGTTTGGCCGCCATGACTTCCATACGACACCACGGACTGTCGCTATAACGGTCGGAACGGATGGCCATTAACGCCGCGTCCTTGATATTATCCTCAATGTCGTCAGCAAAATTCTGCCCGGAGGCAATATCCACCGAATCAAAAAATCGACCGACCTGGGTATTGTCCAGTTCCTGTTTTAAGGCTTCGGCCAGTTGCAGGGCTTTGGGCTCGCGTTTGGTGTGGCTGATGAACAGTTTTATCGGCAACGGACTCAGTTCAATACCTTGCTCTGTGGTTCTTACTGGGTTGGCCAGTAAGCGGGCGAGGATATGCAGGATGTAATGCAACAATTTGGCTTTGACGGCATCAACATCCAGATTGGATAAGCGTACAAAATTGGTTTCGGCCACATCAGGATGCAGGTTAAACGCTGATTTACTCAGCGCTACAGGCACTAACAGATGTTGCCCATGACTGGCTTTTGTTTGCGCGTATAGTCCGGCGATATCATCAGCCCAGGCATCGTCATTAACCAGATGGTCTTCCACCAACACAAACACCACACTGTGTACGGCACTGTTTACATCAATGGCTAGCGGAATTTCCTTGCCCGGTTCTGCAACACAGCGGTAATAGGTGGGAATGCCAATCCCTCTGCCGAAGGGTCGGTTGGGATCACGGTTTAGGCCGATGTAAACGGCTTTCGCTAAAGGACGGCACAACGCATCGGCTGCGGGATGCCAGATGATGTAGACGTTTAACAGGGGATGGTAGGTGTTCATGTCGGTTACCTTTTGTTGGTAGAAAAGTAGGGCGGGCAAGTTCTTTTGCGCACCGCTTTTGGTGTCCAGAGGTACGAAAAACCTTTGTCTACCCTACCGGACTGGTACAATTTATTCAACCTACGCGATGTTCGACTTTCAAATGTCAACTAACGCTTCAAAATGCAAAAGGGGATTACCCAATAGTTTATTCAAAAAGACACCTACAGTATGGGCAAG
>SBAV01000126.1 GCA_005239965.1 Methylobacter tundripaludum | reverse complement strand
TTCCAGTTTTGTTGATAGCTCAGACTCATTATTTAACTTACATATAGAATCTAAAAATGACAACTCTGTTCATTTCTCCACAAGGGCAAATTACTTTACCACCAGAAGTTCTACAAATTAACACCTGGAAAGGACATACCAAATTAGAAATGCTTTGTATTGGTGACACGGTTGTTTTACGTCCAGCGCATCATCAAAAAAGTGATGATATTTCTGATTTAGGCGGTTTTTTTAAAGACAATGCAATCGCATTGACAACAGAACAGCTTTGTAAACCCGTTGAGTTGTCTGAGGAATGAGAGCAGTTGTTGCCATTGACACCAATATTATCATTCGCTTGGCTATGCGGGATAATGAACCGCAATATCAAAAAGTTATCGCTTTATTACAACAGCATCAGCTCTATATCAGCCGGACGGTACAGCTTGAAACTGAATGGGTTTTACGCTCCCGTTATAAACGCGCTGTAGTTGAAATTGCTGATTTTTTCAGCCTTTTGCTACAGAAAAATCAGATTATTTGTGAGAACGAGCAGGCACTGATGAATGCGATTTGTTGTTATCGTTTAGGGGCGGATTTTGCTGATGCGCTGCATTGGGCAAATACGCCGAATATGCCTTTTTATACGTTTGATGTCCGTTTTTGCAAAAAAGCAGTACAGGAAGGCATTGTGTCGCAGATTAATTTTCTGTAATTGTATGATTTAGTTCGAAAAAGTTAATCAGGCACGCAAATTTTCCGAGTCCTAAATTTATTTTCTTCGAATTTTAATCCATCTCACAAACTTAATAACAATTTTAATCCTAAGCTAATAAAGTTACGCTAAAATGGCCAGTGTTTATTAACAACCCACGGCCATTTTTTATGTTTAAACAAAAAATATCTGTTCTGTTAACAGCCTTAATGCTCAGCGCCTGTGTTACCAGTCCTACAGGCAGAAGCCAGTTTATCATGATGCCAGAGACCCAAATTGACAACATGGGGCTACAGGCTTTTGAGACATTGAAAAAGGAAAAACCTATCAGCCGTAATGCCCAATACAACCGTCTCACAAACTGTATTGCGCAAGCGATTACCCGCGAAATAGGCGGTGGACAATGGGAAGTTGTGGTATTCAACGACAAGTCACCGAACGCCTTTGCCCTGCCCGGCAACAAAATCGGCGTGCATACCGGTTTAATCACGCTGGTTGCCAATCAAGACCAACTGGCCGCTGTTATTGGCCATGAAGTCGGCCATGTACTGGCGAAACACAGTAATGAACGCGCCTCGCAGGAAATGGCCATGAACCAGGGTTTGGCAGTGGTTCAAGCCATGGCGGGCGCCCCGACCAGTGCTTTAGGCCAACTGGGATTTGGTCTGCTGGGCGTTGGCGCACAATACGGCATTCTCATGCCTTATGGCCGCACCCAAGAGAGTGAGGCCGATACTATTGGCGTTGACCTCATGGCCAAAGCCGGATTTGATCCGCGCCAAAGTATCGACTTGTGGCTACGCATGGAACAAGCCTCGCAAGGCCGTCAACCTGTGGAATTCATGTCTACCCACCCCTCGCACGCTACCCGCATTCAGGACCTGGAGCAACACATGCCCCAAGCCATGGGCTATTATCAGCAAGCGCATGCCATGGGCAAACAACCGAGATGTTCTTAATAGATGACGCCTAATTTAACCCATTTACACCCCTACCCGTTTGAAAAGCTGGCGCGGCTCAAGCAAGGGATAGTTCCCCCTGCCGACAAGCCGCATATAGCTTTGTCCATTGGCGAACCCACTCACCCGACTCCGGATTTTATTAAAGAAACGCTGACACGTCATCTGCAAGATCTTGGCAGCTACCCTGCCACTAAAGGCATCCCGGAACTAAGGGCTACTATTGCCGATTGGCTGAGCAACCGCTTCAAGATTCCAGCTGACTTTATTGACAGCGACCGCCACATCCTGCCAGTCAGCGGCACCCGTGAAGCCCTGTTTTCTTTCGCCCAGTGCATTGTTGACCCGACCACCAAACCGATCGTCATCATGCCCAATCCCTTTTACCAGATTTATGAAGGGGCGGCATTGCTGGCAGGTGCAGAACCTTATTTTTTAAACACGCTAGAAGATTCGGGTTATTTACCTGATTTTGATGCCATACCTGAACACATCTGGCAGCGCTGCCAATTGATTTATATTTGCTCACCGGGTAATCCCAGTGGCTCGGTAATGAGCCAAAGCAGCCAGGAAAAATTGATTCGCCTGTCCGAAAAATACGGCTTCGTCATTGCTTCAGATGAATGCTACAGCGAACTGTATGATGATGAAAACCATCCCCCGGTCGGTTTGCTGCAAACGGCTTATGCCATGGGCAACACCAACTTCAAACGTTGTGTAGTTTTCCATAGTTTATCCAAACGCTCTAACGTGCCTGGTTTACGGTCGGGCTTTGTTGCCGGGGATGCCGATATACTGAAACCGTATTTCCAATACCGCACTTATCATGGCTGCGTCATGCCTTTACCGACGCAATATGCCAGTATCAAGGCTTGGCAGGATGAGCGGCATGTGCAAGAAAACAGGGTGCTTTACCGTGAAAAATTCACTGCTTTCATCGACATCCTGGAAAATATCTGTGCCATTCACAAGCCCCCGGCAGGATTTTACGTGTGGCTAAAAACACCTGTTGGCGATACGGATTTTGCCCAACAACTGTTTGCACAAGAAAATATCACAGTGTTACCGGGCAGCTATTTATCACGCACGTTTAACGGCATTAACCCTGGTGAAAACCACGTCAGAATTGCCCTGGTCGCCTCGCTCCCCGAATGCATCAAGGCTGCCAACCGAATTCACAATTTCCTTACCACCCTAAAAGAAAAAACATGACGCAATTAGAAAACATCATCAACACCGCTTTTGAACAACGCGCCGACATCACCCCAGCCAACGCTTCCGAAGAAATCCGCGCAGCCGTTACCGAAACATTAGGTTTGTTGGACAGCGGCAAATTACGCGTTGCCGAAAAAATCGACGGCGATTGGGTGACTCACCAATGGTTGAAAAAAGCCGTATTATTGTCATTCAGAATCAACGAAAACCGGCTGATGGATGGCGGCAACACCCGTTATTACGATAAAGTGGAATGCAAATTTTCCAACTATTCCGAACAAGATTTTGCCAAAGCCGGGGTGCGTGTTGTACCTAACGCAGTCGCGCGTCGCGGTTCCTACATTGCGCCAGGCGCTATTTTAATGCCTTCTTACGTCAACATCGGTGCTTACGTGGACAGTGGCACGATGGTAGATACGTGGGTAACGGTCGGCTCTTGCGCGCAAATCGGCAAAAACGTGCATCTATCAGGCGGTGTCGGCATTGGCGGCGTACTGGAGCCTTTACAGGCAGGCCCCACCATTATTGGCGACAATTGCTTCATCGGTGCACGCTCGGAAATCGTCGAAGGCGTTATCGTGGAAGATGGCTGTGTAATCTCAATGGGTGTTTACATCGGCCAAAGCACCAAAATTTTCAACCGCATGACCGGCGAAGTCAGCTATGGTCGCATTCCGGCAGGCTCGGTCGTCGTCTCTGGCAACCTGCCTTCAGCCGATGGCAAATACAGCCTGTACTGTGCGGTTATTATTAAGCAAGTGGACGAGCGAACCCGCAGTAAAACAGGCATTAATGAGTTATTAAGGGATTGATAATTTGAGTAGAGACGCAAGATTTTGCGTCTCTACAGCACGCCGCGTAGGATGCGGTTTACCCAAAAGACATAAAAGTTACGCAACACACTGTTTTTAATACCTCGCAAATGATAGGGCACGACGTAACCCACCATCAACATTCCAAAAGTTGCTAAACTTATTTTCGTTCCATAGCAACATTGCTACATTGAAGCCGCCAAAAGCCAGGACGTTTATGCGCAAAATAACCCTCTCGAAAAAACTGCGTTATCACTTTGATAACAGTCTGTCCGCTGGTACTGCGTCACTCATCGGCTGGCTGGCATTAATTACCCTGCTCATTATTCTGCTGGCTTCAACCGTGCTGGTTATCAATAACTGGCAGCCCGCCAGCGATACGGTATCTCAACCTGCCAGCCATTTTGTTTTGCCTACAGAGGCACCCCTGCCCGCCACAGATACTGGCACTACTGCCGCTGAATCCAGTGGCTATTCTTTTAGCGAGGCAGCTTGGCAAAGCTTAATGCGTTCACTGGATGCAGGAACGGTTGGTGGTGATGCCGCTGATGAAAACGGCAATGGCTGGGCATTTCGCCTGTGGGGATTGGTTATTACCCTAGCGGGACTTTTTATACTCGGCAGCTTAATCAGTATCTTATCCAGCGGCCTGGAAAGCAAGCTGGAAGAGCTGCGTAAAGGCCATTCGTTTGTGTGCGAAGAAAATCATACCCTGATTTTGGGCTGGTCGTCGCGCATTTTTCTGATTATTTCCGAACTGGCCATCGCCAACAGCAACGCTAAAAAACCGCGTGTCGTTATCCTGGCTGACAAGGGCAAGATCGACATGGAAGATGAAATCCGTTCGCATATTGACAATACTGGCCGCACTAAAGTCATTTGCCGCTCCGGTAGCCCCATTGATTTATCGGCACTGGAAGTCGCTAATCCCTACACCACCAAATCCATTATCATTCTTTCCCCAGAAGGCTTTGCCGATCCTGATGCCCAGGTTATCAAAATGATTTTGGCCATCACCAACCATCCTAACCGGCGCCCCGATAAATACCATATTGTCGCTGAATTACGTAATGCCAAAAATACTGCCATCGCCAAAATGATCGGCAAGGATGAAATTGAGCTGGTGGTACCGGATGACTTGATTGCCCGCATCACCGTACAAACTTCGCGGCAAGTCGGTTTAAGCAGCGTTTACAAAGAACTGCTGAATTTTTCCGGGGATGAAATTTATTTTAAGCAAGAATCCAGTCTGGTGGGCAAAACCTACGGCGACGCTTTGGCCAGTTTTGCCCATTCGGCGCTAATTGGCATACAAACAGGTGGCATAACCCAGCTCAATCCAGATATGGCCACACCCATACAAACAGACGATACGCTGATCTGCATTGCTGCCGATGACGATAAAATTAAAGTGCTAGGCACGCCCAATATTGCTGTTTCGGCAATCAGCACCACTAAACCTCGCCCGATAGAGAAAGAGCGGGACATTATTTTGGGCTGGAATCAAAAAGGTGAGACCATCGTGCTTGAAATGGATCAGTACGCTGCACCCGAATCAGAATTAACCATCGTTTCGGAATTGCCGGGTACCGAAACCCTTATCAACAGGTTGGCAACCGAAGTCAAAAACCTACGCATTAATTTTATACGGGGCGACACCACCGACCGTAGCTTTCTTGACTCCCTGAATCTAACGTCCTACGCACACATCATCTTACTGTGCTATGGCAATCACTTTAATATGCAGGAGGCGGATTCCAAAACCTTGTTAACCTTGCTGCACCTGCGTGATATCGAAACCCACAAAGGCGAATCGTACAGCATTGTTTCGGAAATGATGGACATTAGAAACCAGGCCTTAGCCGAAATAGCGAAAGCGGACGATTTTATTGTCAGTGATGAATTGGTGGGGTTATTGCTCACGCAAATTTCCGAAAACAAGCAACTCAGCGTGGTGTTCAGTGATTTGTTTGACGCAGATGGCGCGGAAATTTACCTGAAACCTGCTGAAGATTATGTGAGCATTAGCCACAGCGTCAACTTTTACACGGTTATAGAATCAGCACGGCGTAAAAACGAAACCGCAATCGGCTATCGGTTACTGAGCCAGGCTAACAATGCTGATAGCTGTTACGGGGTCAACATCAATCCGCTTAAATCTGAACCGATTGAGTTTGGTGTGAACGATAAAATTATTGTTTTGGCAAGCCTGTAAAGACAACACGCCCATCGCATCTTCTACAAAACCCTAGCGCAACAAGTGGATTATTTCAACATAATGATATGTTAAACTTCACAAAAACAACCAACTAGGAACGCAATAATGACGACAGTAACATTTGATACCCTGCAACTTGTTGACAAGCTGAAAGCCGCCGGATTTCAGCAAGAACAGGCCGAGGCGGTCATCCGTGTGATTGCAGAAGCGCAAGACGCGCTAATTACCAAAGAATATTTAGACAATAAATTTGATAACAAGCTATCTCCAATTTACACTGATCTTACTGTCCTTAAGTGGATGATGGGCGTATTACTGGCCGGTGTCATGTCTCTGGTGCTAAAAACGTTCTTTTAACAACGCCCCGGCACCCAGCATAGAACACACCTTAAAAGTTACAAAATGGCTATAAAATGGAAAAACCGTTGTTGAGAATTTGCTTAATCGCTTGATTTGATGGGGTGAACGACGGGGCTCGAACCCGCGACAACAGGAATCACAATCCTGTACTCTACCAACTGAGCTACGCTCACCATAAACGAGAAATCAGAGAAATGGCGCGCTTGGCAGGACTCGAACCTGCGACCCCCAGCTTAGAAGGCTGGTGCTCTATCCGGTTGAGCTACAAGCGCAAAGTGGTCGGGGTGGAGGGATTCGAACCCCCGACATCCTGCTCCCAAAGCAGGCGCGCTACCAGACTGCGCTACACCCCGACGATCTTCTGCTTTAAAACTTGATAAACTTATTCAACTGCTCTTGAATAGCTGCGCATCATATAGCATTCTGGCCGGTATCGTCAATTTATTTTTAAAAACATGTGACAAACTGGCCACGCATTTAAATATTCTTTAGTCTAATCAATGCCGTTGGTAAAATTCATAGATGAAAAAAGTGAGTCAAAGATGTCCCTTAATCAGACCTGGAAATGGTTCTCGTGGTACCAGCACATGGCTTTAGCTTCAATGGCTATGCTTATTTATGGCTGAAGAACGGGAATGTCATCGGGAAAAAATTCCCCTTTATTATTTTGCAGACATTGAAACCGCTCCGTACCTTTCTGCCCAAACGAGATATTGATTCTGATGAAATATTACGGCAGATAGAAAAACGCCACCGGAGACGACAGGCTTCAATTGATCACAATTTCAATAAAAAAATTGTTTTTCAACATGTTAGGATATTGTTGATTTAACAAAGTAGAATTAATTTCAGTTAATTTTCAGATTAATTCTGCCCTAACGCTTATAATTAACGCAATTTTTGTAAAATAAAAACAAGCACTAACACATGGAAAATTTCATCCCCGGCCAACGCTGGATCAGCAACACCGAATCTGAACTTGGACTAGGACTTATTCTTGAAGCCAGCTCCAAACGCGTCACCGTACTGTTTATAGCCAGTAATGAACAACGCATTTATGCAATAGACAACGCACCACTTTCCCGCGTCCGCTTTTCAGTGGGTGATGTTATAGAGTCTACTGATGAAGAGAAATTCATTATTACCCGCGTATTAGAGCAAGATGGCCTGATTACTTACATTGGTAAAAACAAAGAGGGTGTAGAAACCCAGGTCGATGAAATCGAATTAAACCACCATATAC
>SBAV01000382.1 GCA_005239965.1 Methylobacter tundripaludum | reverse complement strand
GGCCAACCATTTTGCGCTACGAACAAAGCTGTTCATAAAAGCAAACCAGATAGCCTATGCTGAATTACAAAAATTACGGACTGCGTAACATCAGTTATTTAATCCTGTAAAAATTTTTCGTTGTGTAAATATTTTTACTAGTGTACAATTTTTTACATTGTGTAAAACATAGTTGTTATATCACAATAGATACGTATTTTAAGTGCTAGATACATTTTAATAAGGATTATTTACTGTATTGTTAGTTTAAAACCAGAGCCCCTGTCTTTTACTGGCTCTTAACTTGCGTCAAATCTGTTCCACTATTAAGGTCTTATACTGTATAAGCCCATTTTTATTTACAAAATGTAGGAGTATTTATCGTGTTTAAACGTAAACTTTTAATTAATGCAATTTTATTAACCGGATTGGCCGGTGGTTTTTACAGTTCTGCCTGGGCGGCAACGACTACAGTCCTTGAAACCAACCCCGCAGGCAACGACAATGACGACTGCCCCTCTGCGCAGTCTTTCGCAACCCCGCCAGCCATTGCGCTACCAATTGTCCTGAAAGGCGCATTGGACACCAATGGTGGAACTGATACGGATGACTACTTTGAATTCCAAGCCGAGCCAGGAACACAGGTTACGGTCACTGCAAAACTTCCAGTATCAGGCATCCCGGTATTGCTTGACGCAAATGACCGCAATGCACTAGGCAATTGTGAGAATATTGCGCCTTCTGCTCCGGACACAATCACATTTACAGTTCCCGATGGCGGTAGCTTCGTTGTCCATGCTGCCGGATCGGACGGTGCATACCAGCTGTCGCTAACTAAGGTAGCTGAGCCACCTGTACCACCTGCCGTAGTTGGTTCCATTACCTCCAAGGTCATCGATTCGATAACCGGCAAACCTGTCAAAGGCATACACGCATCACTTCAATCTTGCATTAAAAGATTGCCTTGTGAAGATATAGCTGGCACGGACGTATGGAGCGATTCAAAAGGTGTAATCGAGTGGACTGATAATGATTTTCAATTAGCTCCTGGCAATTTCAAGATTGCAGTTAACGCCAAAGAACCATCTTATTACTACGATTCAAATTACAGTTCAGCAACTACAGCAAAATTTGCTGCAGCAGCCGAAGAAGAGAAAGATGTAAGTGACATTGCGCTGGAAGGAAAGAAAGTGAGTATTTCAACAAAGGGCTGCACTGTCACCGGTAATGGCCCTCTTGGAAGCATCTGCCGTTTCAGTGCAGTGGTTACCAATAAGACGGCAGCAGCATTGAAAGCAAAAGTCGAAGGTGTCTTACATGGTTATAATCTCTACGAAGAAGACGATATGGCGACCGTTAAGACCACACCAGCTTACACAATTTCACTAAAAGCAGGCGCCAAATCAAATACGCTCAGTTTCCAATTTTTCCCACCTAAAGATGTAATTGATGGCGCATATATTTGTCCTTCCGTGGAGGTTAGCGATGGCGCTAAAAGTTTTGGCCAAAAAATCCTGGCTTCTGCTTGGGCTTTCCCTTGCATAACCTACAACGAAGGTTTCGGCTGGTCTAGTAACTAACATCCCCGCTTTTCGCAAGAAAGTAGCCACTTTAACGGTAATAACAGGTGCCTGATGCAAGCCGGGCACCCTTTAGTTTCATCAGCAAAGTGGTTACTGATTTCGTGGGTAATTTTCATTACTCACGAAATCGCCATCATAAGACCTTCAAGGCTTTAAAGCCTTGAAGGCCTGTTTTCTGCAAGCCATAACGTTACTGTTGTTTCGACAAACTCCGCTTTAGCAATTCCTCTGCTCACGTCTTGTGAGATTATTTAAAATATCCCGCCTCAAAAATCGTAAAACGATTATTTACCGCTATATACGTTTGCAATATACTGTCAATAACATGAAATACGCAATCAACCTTAAAGAGGTATGTTAGTCTTGCATCTTCAAAAATCAGTAAATGTTTTATAAATAGCTCTCAAAAATCATTTTTATTCGTTAAAATGATCGCTTACTGGAATAAGCTGATTTTTGGACGAGGAAATTTTTTTGAAATTCACTTGGGATCCCGTCAAAGCCGATACTAACCAACAAAAGCATAGCGTAGACTTTGATGAAGCAACGACAGTATTTGGAGATCCTTTAGCGGGTACTTTTCCTGATTGGGATCACTCCGTTGGGGAACATCGCTTCATTACTGTTGGAGTATCGTGCATCAATCGGTTATTGGTGGTTTCCCATACCGAAAAACTGGGTGAAATACAAATCATCAGTGCGAGACCAGCCACTCACCATGAGAGAAAAGCTTATGAACGTTGAAGACAACCAAGATGAACTTAGAGATGAATACAATTTCGATTTTTCCAAAGCAGTACGAGGCAAGCATTATCAACAATATCTTGAAAGCACGAATGTCGTTGTTTTAGAACCCGATGTCGCAAGTGCATTCCGAAATTCCGCAGCTGTTAATCAAGCTCTTCGGGCAATGCTGCAATTTGCCAATCAGACTTCTAGCCTGACTAATACGCCAAGTTAAATTATTAAAATCAATGGCTCTCTTGGCATTGTTGTTCAGCCGAGTAGAGGGGGCAATGCTTTACTACCCACGCGGAACTAAACTGTGGGCAAAAAAACCTACCCACTCTACCTCTGAGCTTTGTAGGTAAATCCTATTACCCACAGCACGTATCACCAACCCTTCAGGGTTGTCTTCTGCAATACCTCTTTCACGTCTTGTGAGATTATCAAAATTCAGATGTAATATTAACGACTTGCCCGCAGTCCTTGACGATGAAGATTGTGAATGCGTTGCCGAGGTTGGATATTTAGTGGAGTGATAAGCTTGTTTTGCTACAATTCATGAAGACATTATTTTAGGAGAATAGCAATGTACACAGCCATAAAAGCCATTTATGAAAATGGGCAGATTATTTTTCAAGAACAACCACCGACTACCGAAAAAACCAATGTTATCGTCATGTTCATAAAAGATGAACCTGAAAACGTTGAAAATCAGCATAAAGGCACAAGCCCAGAAAGACAACCAGGTAGCCTTTTGCGATTGGGTGCAGCACAAAATAAAACCTACAACATTCCTGATGACTTCAACGATCCTTTGGATGATTTAAAGGAATATATGGAATGAGTTATTTAATCGACACCCAATTACGTTTTAACCACTGCACTCATGTTCTTTTACTCCAGCCAATAAAACTATTGCTATCCACTTAAATGGGTAGCCAAATTATTTATAGCTCACCGTTTAGCATCAACACATTTACTCTACGTAAGCAGAAAAGCATTACCCACTCTACTGAGCCGAATTCGATACAATAGCGATTGTATCGGCACCATTTTTTATTATACTAGTCAATTTTTTGGGACAAACTATGTGTTTTAGTGCAAATATGTCGTTCAGTCTGGGGTTTATTGGGCTGGCAGCGTCAAGTATCACTTTTCTTGATCAAACCGAAACTTTCTGGGTGCGTTTTGCCAGGGCTTATGCCATATTCCATTTTTCGTTAATGGAGTTTATTCAATTTTTCGCGTATCCGGTGGCCGATCAATGTGGCTATGGAACGAACTACTTTTTAAGCGAGCTGTCAACCTACCACATCAGCTTACAAGCCTTAGCCATTATGCCAGCATTGGCCACTTATTCGTCTGACAAAATGGCCCTTAAAAAAGCCACGCTAGTTGGGGTTGCACTCAGTTCTTCATTTTTAATCTTCAGCTTTCTGCCCAATACATGGCAGCTTTTTGATGTAGAACCCAACTTTATTGGCCACATGATGTCTTGCCTGTTCATGGGCAAATACCACATCGGCTATGCCATATCAAGCGCATTTGGCTTGCTGGTTACCTGGGGCTCCTTGTTTGGCTTGGCTGTCAGCGGTTTTGTCTGGAAAGACAACTGGCGCATCGGCAGTTATCACTGTTTTATGGCCCTGATGACGCTATTCATACCACAGTGGATATTTGGCGTTTCAACGGGTGAAGCAGCGGCCATGTACTGTTTTTATTCAATTCCAATTACAGGCAGTTTTATGCCTTATTTTAAAAATATTTTCATGGCTTCAAATTACACCGGCCAACGTAATTTGCGCGTGAATAGTTAATTGCTCCCCTGCCGGGTTTCCTTGTCACAAGCAAGCAGCTCAGATGTGGCCTTTTGTGGGAAAGCTCCCATTTTTTGGTTCCCACTACGTCACATCTAGGCTATGCAGGTTAAAATATCTTCTGTTTACAGCAATCATAATCCATGAAATTTATACTTCCACCTAATCATGAAATTCACACAATATTTTCAAGTTATGCGTCAACGCTCAGACAGAGCCATAATTGAAATTGAATGGATTAAAAGGGCTGTTGAGCATCCGATAAAAGAAATCATTCAACAAGACGGTAGAATACGCCTGGACATTGATTGAAGAAGCAAACGGCAAGTATTTACGAGTCATTCTGCTTTCGGATGGAGAAACTATTCACAACGCATTTTTTGATAGGTCATTTACGCTATGAAAATAAAATATTTCCAAGACACAGACACCTTATATATCGAATTTCGCAACGTTACCGTCGCTGAAACAAAAGATTACGATGAAAACACATTTATCGATATTGATACCAGCGGTAATGTATGCGGCATTACCATAGAACATGCGAAAGAACGTACCGATATCCCAGCATTTTCTTATGAACAGGTCGCCGCTTAAAAATCGCTTTGAACATCCGTAACGCCACGCAAGCAGATGCCCTTGCCATAGCGGAAGTTCATGTTAAGTCATGGCAGCATACTTATCGCGGCATTGTTCCCGATGCGTACCTTGATTCGATGTCAGTAGCAAAG
>SBAV01000455.1 GCA_005239965.1 Methylobacter tundripaludum | reverse complement strand
TCAAAAACCAGCTCCTGTTCGTCCTCATTCAAAGGCCCAGGGGCAGTAAATTCCATCCGGTACGACAGCAAAAACGTGAAAAAATCGACCATGGCAGCACATAAAAACGCAAACAGGGAAAAATTACTCCACATGGAAAATGACGGCGTCATACCCTGGACAAACTGCGCGTAAGGCATAAGCATCGGCGCTTGCGGCACGGTATAGCCACTGCTGGCGGCCAGTTGATTGGACTTCAGCTGAATCTCCTGTAATCCGGTCACTATGTTTTTATAGCTATTTTGTGCATCGCCATCCAACTGATTGAGATTGACCTGCAGCTTTCGGATTTCCTCATCCATTAACTGGAAGCCTTGCTCCATCTGCTTGACTTGTGCCTTTTTGTCGAGATGAATCTGGTTGTAATGCCGCCAAAACCGCCCGGAACCCACCACATTCCGATACTCTGGGGAAACCTGCGGGTGAGTACCAAAATAAGCTTGTGATTCTTCCGTTGCCGCCTTCTCCAACTCAACTTGCTGCTGTTTTAACAGCCCCCTTTTAGCTGCCAAAACAGAAACCAGATAATCATTAACTTCTTTTTGGACTCCCTTTAGGCGAGTGATGTGAATGGTTTCACTTTCAGAAATTTCATAAAACTTGAAATACGAAAAAGTAATTGAAGCCGCTATGGCCACCAACAAGGACATTAGCACACTTAAAAAGCGCACCCGATTGGCTTTCCAGTGTATGCCGGCAATTTCAAGAGAGCAAATGACGATAATCGATTGGATTGCAATCGTAATAATCAAGGCAATCCAGGGGGTAATAAAATGTGACATGCCATAGTAGGTCGTAAATCCCGACGCAACACTGAGCATGAGAACAATCGGAATAGACCATATCCTTAACATCCCGACGAAAAGCGTTTGGGCGCGATTAATTAAACTACCCAGCCCACTACTGCTGTTTTTTAGATCGCTATTGATTTCCATCGCGGTTACTTTTTTATAATTTTAGCGACACACACTTGGTATAAAATAATACAAATGCGGTGAGTTACATAAAAATCCAGTCTATTTGATTACCGGAAAAAATGCAATCTGGGACTCTAACGGATCAGCTTTATGTACGCTGTTAATCTCTCGTTCAGGATTAACAACCGACTCAGGCAAGATAAGCCCTGTATTTTTAATGCTGTCAGTTTTAAACCAGCCAAATGTTGGATCAATCTGTAAAATGCCAGATCGTTTGGAAATCCATAACCCTCTTATCTATCGAACCGGTAGGAGCGCGAATAGGTACGTACATTAGCTATATAATAGATTTCGCTTCAGTACCCCAAGGGTATAGTTTGGGAATGTAGATTGTGAGAACAGCAGCAACCAATAAGGCCGTCCCCGTACCAACAATAAACAATGTCCAGGTTTCTGGTTTTATGGTGCCTAGAGCTATAATCAAAAACAATATAGGAAGGTCAAGAAAATGCGTAAAAGCAGGGATGCTCTCAGAGCGTATCCTCTCTAGCTCAGCGGTAAAACCGCCGGTATGTATTGCTTCTTTCGTCAGACGACGTAAGCGCATGAAATAAAGCCTGGTGACTGTATTTCCCTCGATAAATTCAAACGCAAACAGAAAAACCATCCCCGCCAGCCAAGGAATATTAATAAAGTTCCAGCCACCGAATTGTTCAATAATCAACCAGGTTCCCGAAATGAGCAGAAGCACTGCGCCGGGCACCACAACGCCGTCGTAAAACACCGCAATATTTCTTACTGCCTCGGAAAACTGGGGCAACTCGCGCAATTGACGTGACCGTAAATCAGAAAGCCAAACGCCAATGAGCCCGCCACCGATAAGTATGGCACCGAGTATATGAAAAAACTTAAGGAGTGTATATGTCATATTGAGTACAACCCCAAGTTTCAGAATTTAAAGCGTAATCGCCCTGCTCAAGGCATAATCCAACGCGCCCAGCAAGGCCACTTCCGGTTCCATACAGACCTTAACTGACAGGCGTTGCAACACTTTTCTACAGCGCCCTTTGGCAAGAAAGCCGTCCATAAAATGCCCTGCCTGCAAAATAGGTAGTATCTTGGCAGCAATGCCACCTGCCAAGTACACGCCCGCATAAGGCAAACATTTGAGAGCCAAATTTCCGGCCTCTGCGCCATAAAGCCGGCAAAACAGGCGCACCGCTTCGGCGCACAGCACATCATTACCTGCCACGCCGATTTCACCAATAACCGCAGCAGCATCCTGCTCCAGCAATTGTTTTTCGAGGCCTGAATCAGCAGCGGCGTAGCCCGATTGCTCAAGAAAGCGGTAAATATTGACCAAACCTTCACCGGAAACCAGGCGCTCGTAACTGACATGCTCTGGGTATCTTGTCAGCATAAATGTGAGTAGTGCGATTTCCTGTTCATTGCGCGGGGCAAAATCACTGTGCCCACCTTCTGTCGCAATAATATGGTGCTTGGTTCCACCCCAAGCCATAATGGCTTCACCCAAACCGGTTCCAGCGGCAATGACAGCATGGTTACCGGGCAACACTTCTGCATCTGGATTTAATTCGACAAACTTGTGTTCCGGTAACGCCAACAAACCCCAAGCGCTTGCCTCCAGATCATTTATCAGAAAAACCTTGTGCGTACCTGCGCATTGGCCAATTTCTGAGCGATTTAGTAGCCACGGCAGGTTGGTAGCGTGGCAATCACCGTTTACAATAGGCCCTGCTACACCGATAGAAACCACGCTGACTTGCGGATGATCCGCATTATCCAAAAATAAACGCAGCAACTCATCGAAGGTTGCAAAATCGGCACTGGCGTAGCGCTCTTTTTTAACGCACTGATAGCCATCTTCTCCAGCGCCAAACAACGCCAAAATGGTTTTTGTGCCACCGACATCACCTGCGAGTATCATTCAGCACCTGCGTAAGACTTAAAAATCTCGGTGTGTTTTTTGCTGTCAAAACTCACCACGTTGTAAGCATCCTTTTTGCCGCCCATTTCCATGCCGGGCGTACCCACTGGCATGGCCGGAACAGCCAAACCGACATCTTTTGGCTTGGATTTCAACAGTGCAATAATATCCTGAGCAGGCACATGACCTTCAATAACATGACCGTCAACTAGTGCTGTGTGACAAGAAGCCAGCTCTGGTGTAACGCCATACTTATTTTTTATCGCCTGCACATCTTCGGTGACAATATCTTGAACATTGAAATTGTTTTGTTTCAAATGTTCCAACCATCGGCCACAACACGAACAGCTCGGACTTCTGTAAACGACAATATCAGTCGGTTTAGCGCCCTCTTCTGCCCAAACGCCCGCACTTACAGCAAATAGGCTTGCAATCATTAAAAACTGTAATCTGTTCATCGCAAAATTCTCTCTTCTCGCTCAACGTTACGATTGGTGGTACGCCCTGCTGTATTCATGCACGGCATCGACCATCACCTTGACATGCTCGGGGTTAATATCCGGCAAAATTCCGTGTCCTAAATTGAACACATGGCCACTGCCCATACCGTAGCCCTGTAAAATAGTCTTGACTTTTTCGACAATATCATCCGGTTGTGCATACAAGAATACCGGATCCATATTGCCTTGCAAAGCCACACGATTACCCACTCGAGCCCTGGCCTGATGTATATCGGTTTGCCAGTCCAATCCTAATGCATCATAACCGGTATCAGCCATAGTTTCCAACCACAAGCCACCACCTTTTGTAAACAAAATCGCAGGTATCTGCTGACCATCGTGCGATGTTTTCAACAAGGAGCGCACTTGTTTAGCGTAATGCAAAGAAAACTGTGCGTAGTCTTCTGTGGTCAATACACCGCCCCAGGTATCGAACAACATCACCACTTGCGCTCCTGCTTCAATCTGGGCGTTAAGATAGGCAGCTACCGATTGCGCCAGCTTATCCAGCATAAGGTGAGCAACTGCGGGTTGTTCGTAAATCAAGCCTTTAATCAGCCGAAAACTTTTGCTGCTGCCACCTTCCACCATATAGGTTGCCAAGGTCCAAGGACTGCCAGAAAAACCAATTAACGGCACACGGCCATCCAGAGTCTTCCTGATTAAACGCACCGCATCCATTACATAACGCAGCTCAACTTCGGGATCAGGAATGGGCAGTTTATGAACATCCGCCACCGTCCGTACCGGCTTTTCAAACTTGGGGCCTTCGCCTTCGGTAAAACACAGCTCAAGACCCATGGCATCGGGTATGGTCAGGATGTCGGAAAACAGGATCGCGGCATCAAAATCAAAGCGCCGCAACGGTTGCAGGGTAACTTCACAGGCCAGCTCAGGATTGGTGCATAAGTTCAAGAAGCTACCAGCATCTTCCCTGGTTTTCCGGTATTCAGGCAAATAGCGACCAGCCTGGCGCATCATCCACACCGGTGTTTGCTCAACGGGTTGTTTTAACAGTGCCCTGATAAAGGTATCGTTTTTTAATACAGTCATATTGATATCGCCGTACGGTTACTTCTACCGTAGCTTTTAAGTGTTTGTTCCAAAAGTGATTGTTCAACATCTGTCGGCAGCGTTGCTACACCGATTTTTTTTAACAGGATCAGGCGAATCTGGCCATCGACATTCTTTTTATCAACGGCCATCAACGCTAAAAACTGTTCGGAATCCATTTGTTCCGGTGGAAATACCGGCAACTTTGCCCTTTTAAGGAGTGTGACGATCCTGTCCACATCCGCATCATTCAACCAGCCTTTTCTTCTGGACAAATCCGCTGCCTGACAAGTACCGACAGCCACCGCTTCACCATGCAAATATTGACTATAGCCTGTCCCAGTTTCAATGGCATGGCCAAAAGTATGGCCTAGATTGAGTGTGGCACGCACACCGCTTTCGGTTTCATCTTGGGCAACAATGTGCGCTTTGTTAAGGCAGGATTGCTCGATAGCATACGCCAAGGCAAGTTTATCGCGGGCCAATAAGGCATCCATATTATTTTCTAGCCAGATGAAAAATTCGGCATCCCGAATTAAACCATACTTGATAACTTCGGCAAGTCCTGCCGATAATTGGCGAGCATCCAGAGTATCCAGAACATCGGCATCGGCAATCACGCATTGCGGCTGATAAAACGCCCCGATCATGTTCTTGCCTAACGGATGGTTAACGCCAGTTTTGCCGCCCACGGAGGAATCCACCTGCGCCAGTAACGTGGTGGGTATTTGCAAGAACGCAATGCCACGCTGATAACAAGCGGCAGCAAAACCGCCCATATCACCGATAACGCCACCGCCCAAGGCAATCAAGGTGGCATTACGGCTAAATTTGGCGGCCAGCAAGGCATCAAAAATTTTGGCGACATAATCCAGGGTCTTGAACGGTTCGCCATCGGGCAGGATAACGGTTTCAACACGGTAGCCTTGCAGTTGGCTTAATACAGCATCCAAATACAAAGGCGCTACCGTTTCGTTAGTAACAACAAGCACTTGCATTGATTTGATATGCTGACGATAAACATCAGGTTGGCTTAATAAGCCGGAACCAATATAAATGGGGTAGCTACGTGCACCCAGTTCCACTATTAATTTTTTCATGGGGCTAACCGACAGTCGCGCGATATTCTTCCAAAATACGATTGACCACAGCTTTGCTGGGCATCGACGCCGTATCAATTGTAAAATCGGCACAGGATAAATAATGCGGCTCACGCTGCAATTGCAGGCCTTCCAGTCTCTCCCTGGGATTTTCGGTTTGCAATAATGGCCTTTGTGTATCCCTACGGGTGCGTTCTAAAATCCGGTCTATCGAACACTGTAAATAAACCACAAAGCCATTTTGTTTCAGCATATTGCGATTTTGCTCGCGCAGCACAGTACCGCCGCCTGTAGCCAGTACAATACCCTTCAGTTGTGTCAGTTGCTGCACCATTTTTTGCTCACGATCACGAAAACCCTCTTCGCCTTCAAATTCAAAAATAGTAGGGATGTCTACCCCAGTACTTTCTTCAATAGCCTTGTCCGTATCATAAAAAGGCAATTTAACAGATTTTGCTAACTGGCGACCTATGGTCGTTTTTCCTGTCCCCATAAGCCCTATTAAATATATGTTCTCTCGTCGCACTATACGTTTTTTCTAGGAAGTTTATCAATTAAAAAAGGGGGCATTATGCCCCCTTTTTGTCGTAAGTAGAAGTGCTCAATCTTTTATTGTATTATCCGTGATAATTTTGGGTGTCACGAAAATCAGTAATTCGGTTTTGTCGTCCTGCTTGAAGGTTTTCTTAAACAAGAAACCCACACCCGGCAAATCCGCAAAGAACGGCACCTTATTGGTATTGTTTTGCTGCGTACCTTCAAAAACCCCCCCCAATACTACGGTTTCGCCATCCATCACATGCACGTTGGTGCTAATTTGCCGCGTATCAATACCAATACCATCAGGCGTTACTGCGCCTGGGGCATCCTTGGTGATCTTTAATTGCATGACGACACTGCCGCTAGGGGTGATTTGTGGCAATACATCCAGTTGCAGCGCTGCATCGACCAATTGGGTTTGCGTACCATTCTGGCTAACGGTTTGATACGGAATCTGCACACCTTGTTTAATAGTGGCTTGACAACGATCAGAAGTCATCACCCGCGGATTAGATACCAATTCCCCCAAACCTTGATCTTGCAAAGCTGATAATTCCAGATTTAACACATAGTCGGCACCTTTTACCAAAGTTAACGCCAAAGCGCCGCCACTGCCTGCACCAACCGCCGCACCTAAATCCACCAGCATATCCTGGTAGTCTATTTTTGCAGGCGTTCCTGTTGACGTTTCTGTTACATTTCCATTTTCATCACGGGTTCTGGTTGTTTCCCCTGTGTCTACCGTACCTTTTGTACCCCTGCCGCCGATACCAAATTGGGTAGAACCGTCGTCAGCAAATGCCGCAGTACCAAACTTAACGCCCATTTCTTTGGCGAATTTATTGGTGGCAATCACTATCCTGGATTCAATCATAACCTGGCGCACCGGAACATCCAGTCTGCGTATCAACTTCTTGGCTTCTTCCAAGCGTTTTGCTGTTTCTCGGATAATCAAGGTATTGGTTCTGGCATCAACGACCGCTGAACCCCGTGATGATAAAATTCTAAACTGTTCATTTTGGCCATTCTGCCCCTGTCCTTGACCTTGTCCTCCAGAATTGCCACTTCCACCTTGGTATTGGCCTGTCAGCATCCCTATGGGCGGAATGCTATTTGAACTGGAGCTAGAACTGCCTCCAGTTGACTTACTGGCACCACAACTGCCAAATGCCCCTGTATCCAACCCATTCAACAAATTGCGGAAGTTTTCGGCTCTGGCGTAATTAATCTTAATATATTCCGTTACCAAAGGGTCCAGTTGCTCAACAACTTTTTCGGTTTCCTTTTGTTTTTCCTTGTACTCCTTAATTTTGCCGATAGGCGCTATCAAGGTCACATTGCCGGTTTCAAATTTCTCCAGGCCTTTGGTCATCATAATGAAATCCAAAGCCTCATCCCAAGGCACATCATCCAGTTTTAGGGTAATTGTGCCGACTACCTCATCACCAGCCACAACGTTTTGTCCGGTAAATTCAGCCAAGATAGCAATCACGCTACGAATATCAATATCCTGAAAATTTAATGACAGCCGATCCCCTGTATATTTTACGCGCTTGCTGTCCAGCACCTCTTTTTCGGCAGTGGTCAACGGCCTGAATTCAATCGTCAACAAGCCATCAGACTGAAACAAGGAATAATCATACAGGCTGTTTTGCAAAGACACTGTCACTGTCGTTTCACGGCTGGTCATATTGGCATCAATATATTTAACCGGCGTGGCAAATTCAGAAACATCCAGGCGTTTGGCCAAATTTTCAGGCAAGCGGGTGTTAACAAAACTGACAACAACTTTACCACCTTCTTCCCTACTATTAACAATAGTATTGGGATTGGCCAGAGAGACCAAAATTCTGCCTTCGCCGTTATCACCGCGTTTAAAGTCAAAACCGTTAATTGTCTGTTCGGGCATTAAGGTGTTAATTGCAGAACTGGCGTTTTGCTCGGGGTAATAAGCCGTTGATAGCCCTGGTGAACCAGCGCCCGAACCATTCATTGTCAACAATATTTTATTGCCTTCAACTGTTGTTTCAAACGGCGTGGCTTCCACCAGGTTAATGACAACCCGAATTCTATCAGCAGCTTCCGCAACATAAACACTGGTAACCGATCCTTGGTTTATTGGGTACATTTTTTTTGCCAATGCACTTTTAACGCCAATCAAATCCATAGCAATTCTTGCCGGATTATCGGTATGAAATACCTTGGGCGTAACCGCCGGACCATTTAACTCCAGCTGTATTTGCAGCTTGTTATCTGCCACCGTCGCAACATCAATATTGGAAATGGCAAGATCACTATTCGCAGCAACCGATGTCATCTGGCACAACAATAGAAAGGCAATCCAGCAATGTACCCTCAAAAAACGCCACGTCATGTTTATCATTGTGCCACCTTGTTTATTCTCCATTTTTAATCCTCAAAATTACTCCGCTAACGCCAATGAAGTCTGCTGTTCGCGCCAGGTTCCAGGTTTATCCGGCACTATTTCCATAATTTCAATCTTGTCCGTAACGATACGGATAATCTTTCCATAATTTTTTCCCAAGTAATTGCCTACCTGAACGCGATGAATAGTGTTATCACTGGCTTTCACCAGACCCCATAAATTTGCATTCATAACAACAGTACCCACCATTTTTAAACCATCTAAAGGAAAGGCTTCCAGCTCTTCTTTGCGGCGGCTGGTATCGGGTTTTATGCCGTTGCTTTGGGTAACTTCGACCTCTTCTTCTTCGGGCTGCTGAAGAGGCTGGAAAGGATCACGCAAACCTTCGGGCTTGAAAATAAAGGGCTCGACCATCTTAACTTCTGGCAATTGTTCAATAGGCCCTTTGGGTCTGGCTTTAACTTCTGCAATGTAGCGGTTCAAGTCAGAAAAATCATCCTCGCCACACCCTGTCAACAGGATAAGGCAAAAGATCCAACTCATTCGTGATAGAGGCCATAGTCGCATTGACGGTGCAGCAAGGTTTCCTAACATCAGCTATCCTCGCTTCCTGTTGACAGTCTTGGCACCGGTCTTGGCATCCTCATTACTGCCTTCGTTATAGGTTTTTACCGTAGCATTCATCAGCATGATACCGTCTTTGTCTTTGCCTTGAGGAACCATATTGACATCATGAACAGTGACAATACGCGGTAACGATGCCAAGCCGCTGACAAACAGCCCCAACTCTTCGTATTTACCTGTTACCTGAATGTTAATCGGCAATTCCGAATAAAACTCTTGCCTAACCGGCCCACTCGGTTTGAACAGCTTAAATTCCAAACCACTGGCCAAGCCTGTCTGTGAAATGTCTATTAACAAACTAGCCACTTCTTCCTCTGTCGGCATTTGTCTGATCATAACTTCTAGCGACGATTCAATATCGCTGAGCTGCTTTTGATAATCCTGAAGATTAACGGCTTTTTTCTGTTTTGATTCAAATGTGGTCTTTAATTCTTGCTCTTGGTGTTTGATGGCATCAAGGCTGTCCAGCTGGCCCAGCGTATCCAGATAGATCCCCCCCGCCGCAACCACGGCACAGACAACCAAAGTTGCCGACACTTTAATCGGCAAAGGCCATGTTCCGGCCGCATTGATATCCCAATTTATTTCTGATAGGTTCATTTGTTACCCTCAGTTTTTGTCTTTTTTGAACCCAAGGTCGCATGCAACACAAAATCACTTAATTGCTCACCATTTTCGGTCTTGGGCACTTGTATGACATCCAGCTTTGGCACTTCCAGCCACGGCGAAACATCGATAGCACGCATAAAGGCAGAAACGCGGGCGTTGGATTGCGATTTGCCTTCAAAAATCAACTGCAAACCAACCTGACTAAACTTGGTCAAAAATACGCCATCGGGTGTAGCTTTGGGGATTTCATCGAACAAATGCACAATTTCAGGACGACTTGCCTGGAGTTTATGAATCAAATCTATTTTCGAAAGCAATTTGCTCTTTTTTTCTTCAATGGTTCTGATTTCAACTATTTTTTTCTCAAGCAAAGCGATTTCGTCTTCCAATAACTTATTTCTTTGCGTTTGATAGGCTTTTAAGCCCTCTATATAAACGTGAACACCGCCAATAACAACCACCGTAGCCAAAGCCGCCACGCCCATCACGGCAAAAAAATCCCTTTTTCGTTTTTTCCGTAACTCATCGCGCCAAGGCAGTAAATTGATTTTTGCCATCAGTCAAAACTCCTCAACGCCAATCCGCAGGCCAGCATCATAGCCGGCGCGTCATTACTCAAGGTCTGCGGTTTTACTCTATGAGACAATGTCATATCAATAAACGGGTTAGCGATATACGCATTCACCCCTAAACTTTGTGACACCATTTTCTCAATACCAGGTATTGAGGCACATCCCCCGGATAAGATAATGCTGTCAATATTTTTATTGGCACTTGACGAGACAAAAAACTGTAACGACCTGGCAATTTGCTGAACAATCGCACGCTTAAACGGCTCCAGGACATCAACAATATAATTGTCAGGTAAACCGCCGTGTTTTTTTGCCAAACCGGCTTCTTCACAGGAGAGCCCGTAACGACGTTGAATTTCTTCAGTTAACTGTTTGCCGCCAAACACCTGCTCACGGGTATAGACGGTGCGTCCCTCATGCAATACATTTAGCGTAGATAAGGTTGCCCCTATATCAGCAATGGCAACGGTCTGGCCTGCCATAGAGCTGCGCAGCTGGTCAGCCATCAGGTTAAAAGCGTTTTCCATTGCAAAAGCCTCGACATCAACAACCCTGGCTTTTAATCCTGCTTTGGTGAGCGCTTCAACGCGGTCATCAACATTATCTTTTCTTGATGCCGCCAGCATGACGTTGACCATGTCGGGATTGTGCTCATTTATACCTTGAACCTCAAAATCAAGACTGACTTCATCCAATGCATAAGGCACATACTGATCGGCCTCGATCATAATCTGCTCTTCGACTTCGTCATCCGTCAAAACAGCAGGCATAGTGATTATTTTGGTCATTACTGCAGCACCTGAAACCGCAACGGCCGCGTGTTTCAGCTTTGTTCCCGATTGTTTGACAGCCAACTTAATTGCATCGGCAATGACATCAGTGCTGGCCATAGTTTTATCAATAATCGCCGATTGCGGTAACGGTGCAACAGCATAGCTTTCAACTTTATAACGGGTGCCGGACTTACTTAGCTCCAATAATTTTACAGCCACTGTACTGATATCAAGCCCCAGTACTGCGCTCTGCTTACGCCTAAACCACTTCATGCGACACCCTTAAAACGTGATAATTAATTGGTTAATGACGGAAAACATTCTTAAGATTTGTCTCAAAACAGTAAAAAAAATTAGCAATCCAAAGTATAGTTGCGTTTTTTATTTTACAAGCAAAAATATTCAATTTATTTGTTTGTTACCAATGTTGCTCTATACTGCCTTGGAAACCAGATTAAGCGAGTACTTGCCCTGATAATAAATACTTTTATATTTAACGAGTTCACACGACGAATTTGTAGATGTTTAATTATCTAAATATTGTTTTGCAACCCTTAAACGCACAAAGCACCGAATACTCCTGACAACGTAAAATTTCAACGGAAAGACCTGTGGCAACAAAAATACTCGGCGGAAACATTTTTAAATCAATTGCTAAATTATTAATAGTTGCTGCTTTTTTAGCAGGAATTGCTGGCTATCAATTGTATATGCGCCTGCTGAATGACCTGCCCGACACCACGACTCTACAGAACGTTGAATACCAAACCCCCCTCAATATTTACAGCAAGGAGAAACTGTTAATCGCCCAGTTTGGTGGCAATAAGCGCATCCCATTGACCATAGACGAAGTTCCAAAGCAACTTATTGATGCCTTCTTGGCCGCCGAAGATGACAACTTTTATGAACACCCCGGTGTAGACTACAAGGGTTTGGTACGCGCAGTTCTCCAGCTAGCGCTGACTGGCAAGAAAAGCCAGGGCGGCAGCACCATTACCATGCAGGTTACCCGTAACTTTTTCCTGAGCAACGAAAAAACCTACACCCGAAAATTAAAAGAAATCATTCTGGCATTAAAGCTGGAACGGGAATATCCAAAAAACAAAATTCTTGAGCTGTATCTCAACCAAATTTATATGGGGCACAGCGCTTACGGTGTCGTTGCTGCTGCTCAGATTTATTATGGCAAGCCCCTTGATAAACTGTCTCTTGCCGAACACGCCATGATTGCAGGCCTACCCAAAGCGCCTTCTGCCTATAATCCCATCACCAATGAAAAACGTGCCATCATAAGACGTAATTATGTTCTGCACCGTATGCTTGAACTCAAGATGATTACGGCAGATCAATACAAAGAAACCATTAAACAACCTTCCATTGCCAAACTACAATACACATCATCCGAAGTCTCTGCGCCTTTTATAGCGGAAATGGTAAGACAACAACTGTTTGAGCAATATGGCGAACGTGCTTACACTTCGGGTCTCAATGTCTACACAACCATCAGCGCTCCACTGCAAAAAACCGCCAACCAAGCGTTACAGCATACTTTGCATAACTATGACGAACGGCACGGTTACAAGCTGTCGCCGCCATCGACTGCCGACAAGAACACTAGGTTTGCCGATTTGCCCCTAGTTGGCGATACTTACCCAGCCGTAATTGTAAACCTAACCCATCAAAAAGCCACTGCCAGATTACAAAACAGCACGGTTATTGATGTGGCATGGAAAAACAGCAGAAGCGCCAACACGCTTAGAAAAAAGCTGAAAGCTGGTGATATCATTCGAGTACGCAAACTAAAGAACGACAGCTGGGCCCTGACACAAATACCCAAGGTACAAGGCGCGTTTGTCGCTTTAGATCCAAAAAATGGCGCTATTTTAGCGTTAGTTGGTGGCTTCGATTTTACCCGTAACAAATACAATCGGGCCACCCAATCCAAAAGACAACCTGGCTCAGGCTTCAAGCCTGTCATCTATACTGCGGCGCTGGAACACGGCTATTCGCCTGCCAGTATGATTAATGATGCGCCCATCGTCATTCGTGACTCCAGCCGAGAAAATGACTGGCGGCCTGAAAATTACAGCAAAAAATTCTACGGACTGACCAGCATCAGAAAAGCCTTAACCTATTCAAGAAATATTGTTTCTATACGCCTGCTAAAGGAAATGGGCATAGACACCGGCATTAAAACAGGGCTTCGTTTCGGTTTTACTAAAGACCAATTACCTAGAGGCTTATCCTTGGCATTAGGCAGCGGCCACGCCTCGCCCCTGCAGATGGCGCGGTTTTTTGCCACCTTTGCCAATGGCGGCTTTCTGGTTGATCCCTACTTCATAGAACGCATTGAAAACAGCGATGGCAAAGTTATCTTTAACGCCAAACCGAAAATGCCATGCACTACCTGTTCCGACAAACAAAAACCAAAACCCACACAAGCTCCACGCATTATTTCACCGCAAGTCAACTTTTTGATGAATTCCATGTTGCGGGATGTGGTTCAAAAAGGTACCGCAACTGACGCAAAAATTTTAGGCCGATCAGATCTGGCAGGTAAAACCGGCACCACCAACGATCAGCGCGATGCCTGGTTTAACGGTTATACACCAACGGTTGCCGCCAGCGCTTGGGTTGGCTTTGACAATTTTACACCTCTAGGCAAGCTTGAGACAGGGGGCGTAGCGGCACTACCCATGTGGATTGAATTTATGCGCGCTGCGCTAAAAGGTACGCCAGTGCTACCGCTTATACCCCCAAAAGGTATCGTTCAGAAAGGCGGTGAGTTTTTCCAATCCGATTATTCGCCCAAGTTACTGGCCCAAGCTGGAACAGCCTCTACAGAAAAAGCGGGAAAATCCTCAAAAAAGAAGGCATCAAACAAAACAGCCCGTAAAAACACAGCATCAGCAGCGTCATCACAACACAGCAAGCCTGCTAGCGCGAAACCCGTAGTCGAGGCATTATTTTAAACAAACATTTTCCTTGAAACGGACTCAAAAAATATGACTAAACAGCGACGCCCTAAATATCGCTGTTTAAGCTTTATGTAAGGAATGGACAAGACGGGGGACGGGACACCGTAGCCAAAAAAGGCTCCCGATTAACAAATTGGGTGGTATTGAAAAGCGTGTGAACAGAAAAAGACCCTCGGCAGAAAGTGCATTAACTGCTAAATCCTGCCAGGATTTAAGCTCTTTACAGAACGGACCAGCTGAAACGAATTATTTTCCGTACTTTTTACGGAACTTATCAACACGACCTGCCGTATCGACAACGCGTTGTTTACCCGTATAAAACGGATGGCAAGATGAACAAACCTCTATCAGCAAATCCTTGCCCAAGGCCGAACCCGTCACAAATGAGTTACCACAGCCACAAGTCACAGTAATTTGTTTATAGTTTGGGTGAATTTCTGGTTTCATATTACTTTCACATTACCCACAAACGGGCTACAGTTTTATTAAAGAACTTTCTATAATACGTCTTATATAAGAAAATCGCAACCCATTTTTATGCAATTAACAAGCAGGAAATTTACCAACCCTAAAAGCACCTAACAACCGACTTTTAGTACTGATATCAGGCGAGAGGTGTAGACGCACCCTTATCATTGCGATATACGTTATGAAAAAATCCGTTATGATGTAAACGCCCTGATCGAAACATAGCAAAGCTGAAATTGTTCATGCCCTTGGGCTATCATCTCAAGATTATTTTTGCCAATACCCCGTTACTGTTATTGATTGAGTGTGCTATGTTTATAACCTTAGCTATAAAGGACTGAAACTTTGTTAATTTTTATCGTGAGGCAACTGCATGAAACACATACTGTTTGTAGTACTACTTAGTGCATCAGGGTTTGTTTACGCAAATTCGGCGTGTGACAAACCAAGAGATGATTTTGATGGCTTGTATTGTCTCAATAAGGTTTACCAGGAGGCCGATAAAGAGCTTAATGAGCATTATAAAAAATTGCAAGGTCAGCTTGATAAAAATGGCAAGACAGCACTCAAAGCAGGGCAGTTAACGTGGATAGAAACGCGGAACAAGAACTGTTCTAAACATGAAGCAGATGGCTTTTATGTCAATCTCGATTGCGCCACCAATATTACCGTGGAACGGTTGCGGTTTATTCAGGATCGCAGCCGTGAATGTTCCAGTTCAGGTTGCCAAAATAGCAAGCTTTAACGTTACTGTTCAGGTATCCGGTAGCTAATATGCAGTCTTTGGCGCGTATTTGCCTGATAGTTGCATTACCACTGGTGATGTCGAAATCAGTCGCTGCTGATAGCATGCCTTTGTTAGCCATTGATGTGGGGCATTCAAAATTACGCCCCGGAGCAACAAGCTCCCGTGGCCGGCCAGAATTTGAGTTTAATGTTGATTTGGCCAAATCGATTCATGACCTCATGACCTCAAATAACATTCGTACCCTACAGATTGGCGACGATGGCAATCTGGTGGCGTTAGCCCAAAGAACTGTGACTGCCAAAGATGCAGGGGCTGCGTTTTTTTTGTCTGTCCACCATGATTCCGTGCAGCCGCACTATCTTAAATCCTGGCAATGGCAAGGTGTTGTGCAGCAATATTCGGATAATTTTTCAGGTTTTTCTCTATTTATATCACGAAAGAATCCACAATTGGCGACCAGTTTGCAATGCGCCAGTGCGATGGGCGCCGCACTTCAACAAAAGGGCTTGCATCCATCGTCGCATCACGCTGAAAATATTGCTGGTGAAGGCAAAGAGTGGGCAGATCAACAGCATGGTGTTTATTATTACGATAATTTGGTGGTACTAAAAACCGCAGCCATGCCCGCCGTACTTTTGGAGGCAGGCGTCATTGTCAACCGGGATGAAGAGCAAACCATTCAGCAAGCCAGCGTAAGGATAACTATTGCAGAAGCTATTGCGCTTGGTTTACAGCGGTGCGGTTTGTTAAAGACGCCAGACAAGATCAAGCCATAGCTGTTTTCTAAAAATCTACTGAAGGATCCATAATGACAACAAACCACCCTTACGATGCCATGTTTTCTGGCGTAATCGGCCAAAATTACGACATGTTAAAACTTATTTGTCCATTGTCGGTAGAAATGAGCCGGTTAGTCGGCGAGGCGGTGCGTGAATACAGTCAACAGCATATGGGCTTGTTATCGGTTGTGGAGCTGGGTAGCGGAACAGGTATCACTACGCTGGCTATTCTCTCAGCTCGTGACACGATCAACATTCTGAGCATTGATAGCGAACCTACCATGCAAAATCAGGCCAAGCAAAATTTACAAGCCTGGGTGGAACAGGGGTGTTTGCAGTTTTCCGGCGATGATGCGTTGACGGCATTGCAGTCCTTGCCTTCCGGCAGTATTGATGTCATAGCTTCAGCTTATACGCTACACAATTTTGAACACGGTTACCGAAAGCGGGTCATTGGTGAAATTTTTCGGGCGTTAAAATCAGGCGGACAATTTATAAATGGCGATCGCTATGGCCTTGACGATATTAGTCAGCATACGTTGACAGTGCAAAATGAAATTGCCGGGTATTTTAAGGTGTTGGTCAAGCTTGGACGTCTGGATTTGCTGGAACACTGGATAATTCATCTGTTTAATGATGAATCGGAAAACCATCTGATGCGCGAGACAGCTTCCTTAAACGAATTGGCTAGAGCGGGATTTAGTGCGGTTCAGCTAAGACATCGTAAGGAAGTGAATGCCTTAGTGACTGCCAGCAAGTATTGACGTATAGCCTTGCCGTATCACATCAGCGTGTGGCGCTTGGAAAACCCAAGTCCAGCGAGGCCGGCCAGCGTGAGTGCCAGCAATACGGGGGCAGGCACAGGAGTTGGCGGGGGGGCATCAAATCGGGCGCCAGTGAAGCCTAATTGCACGGGGCCGGTTTGTGGGGATTCATCGGTTACATGCCAGCCTTTGATGTGGATAGGCAGTAGGGGAAGGTGGTTTGGGTCGAATTCGATATTATCATCATTGATGGAAAAGCTTTCATAGATGTTGTAGGCAACTAAATAAAAACCGGGCAACTGACTGGCAAATTCGCCAGTGCTCAACTGAGATAAATAATTATTATTAACGGTATCAATATCATCATTTGCGAACAGCAGATTACCCAGTTCATCCAGTACATATAGCGCCGTATCGTTGTCACCACTCAGGTTTGTACCAGCCATGTTAATTGAAAAGTTGGCCGGATCGTTGATGTATATCCGAAATACATCAGTATCTGTGCCAGGATCGCCAATGTTTCCATAAATGGTGTTGAGAACGCCACTACCAGTTAAGTGCTGTGCTGTTAGCGGTGTGCCCCCCGCATCGCCAACTTCAGTCCATAAGCCAGCTACGGCGCTTTGTCCAAAGCAAAGAGATGATAGCAAAGAAGCTAAACAAAGATTTTTTTTCATGTCTTCAATTTTCTAATAAATGTCTAAAGCAGGACGGTATTGGCGCAAGTCGTCCCAGTCACACCTTAAGTATAGATTAGGCTATAGCCGATACAAGGCATTATACCCTACTGCACAGCAGGGCTATTGTAGTCATAATTGTAATATTTTTTGGTATTTTGCGTGTTTTTTTAACATAAAATTACAAAAACCACCCAAAGTTATTTTAATCGATTACCTCTGTTGCTGAGAAAGATGCGTATTGTTTTTTGGACGCTCGGACATTAAATAGTTTTTTTTTATTTTTGTGATGCAATTCACATTTTTATTGTTGATGGTGGATATTGCGCTGCAATGTGGAATATCGGAAAGAGGGTTTGAAATACTTGGCGAGGTACATCCGAGATCTTGGGGAAGATGGTTATTTTAACAGTCGTCATTTATACTGTGCGGTGGGGAGTTTTCGCCGTGGATATTTATTCTCCTATCCGCTATCACGTTCTGCCATCGTTGAGAAAACAGAACCCATCATAAATTATTCTATTTTAACCAGTATTTCTTTGTTATTGTGCAGCAATCTATTTATGACTTTCGCATGGTATGCCCATTTAAAAGACCTGTGTTTGTTTGGGGCGGTTTATTTTATGTTCAGGAAAAAAATGTAGTCAGTGAATGTTGATTCGATAACGATGTACTTGAGTTATATGTATAAATCAAACTTCCCCTGTAATCATGGCGCGTGTTTTTTTAACTATTTCCCTTCTTAATGTCGTCACCTAAACAACTGATTACACCCTTACCGTATTTTGCAAACAGCGCTGAGCTATTTTCTGTTATTGCCGAAAAACCTTGGTCGGTATTTTTAGACAGTGGCTATCCTTACAGTAACCAGGGACGTTATGACATCATCGCAACTGACCCTGTCTGTACCTTGCTTACACACGGCAATGTTACCAAGATTATCCGCGATGGCAGCACAATCACCTCCACGGCCAATCCATTTGATCTGGTGAAACAACAGCTCATGCCGGATTGCACAGAAAAAGCTTTTGATTTGCCTTTCAATGGTGGCGCTATCGGTTATTTTTCGTATGATTTGGCACGCAGACTGGAGAAATTACCCACTATCGCAGAAGATGCCGAGCATATTGCTGAAATGGCGGTCGGTATTTATGCCTGGGCGGTAATTGTCGATCATCATCAACACAAAACCCATCTGATTGGCCAAGATATTGACAGCCAAACATGGCAAGGTCTTGTCGATCAATTCAGTCGTGTACCCGCACAACGAGTGGCTGATGATTTTAAAGTTGTCGGGGAAATTGTCTGCAATATGGATAAATCTTCCTATACGGCAGCTTATAACCGGATCAAGTCTTATCTGAAAGAAGGTGATTGCTATCAGGTGAATTTATCGCAACGTTTTGCTGCGGCTTGTCAGGGTAATCCATGGACAGCATATCAACGGCTACGCTCGATAAATTCCGCGCCATTCAGTTGCTATCTAAATTTGCCGGAAGTGCAAATTTTAAGTTCATCACCGGAATGTTTTTTGAAAGTGACCGATGGCATTGTAGAAACCAAACCGATTAAAGGCACACGCCCCAGAAAACAGGATACTGCCGAAGACAACATACAAATCAAAGAGTTAACTTACAGCCACAAAGACAAGGCCGAAAATTTGATGATTGTTGATTTATTGCGTAATGACATCAGCAAAACCTGCAAGAAAGGGTCGGTGAAAGTGCCCAAATTGTTTGCCGTGGAAAGTTACGCTACAGTGCATCATTTGGTTAGCACCATAACCGGCGTATTGGCAGACGGGCAACACGCCCTGGATTTATTGAAAAGCTGCTTTCCCGGTGGTTCGATTACTGGCGCTCCCAAGATTCGGGCGATGGAAGTGATTGAAGAATTAGAGCCCAATCGACGTGGCATTTATTGCGGCGCTATCGGTTACATAGGCTTTAACGGCAATATGGACAGCAATATTGCTATCAGAACATTGGTACATTCAGGCGACACGATACGTTTTTGGGCAGGCGGGGGAATTGTTAACGATTCGGTGCTGGAAGAAGAATATCAGGAATGTTTTGATAAGGCAGCTGCCATGCTAAATTTATTACAGCAGTACATTGCAAGCGCATGATAAAAATCAAATCTAAAAAAACACAGCGCACAC
>SBAV01000375.1 GCA_005239965.1 Methylobacter tundripaludum | reverse complement strand
GTTGCAGATCAAAAAGTCTGTGTATAAATCTAATTTTTCTTTTTCCATTGGGAAATAATACACATTTTTTAGTGGCGGGTGCGTAACATCAGTTAGTAACGATCATTTATAGGGTTTACAGTACTCATCACAACGCAGTGCTATTGATTTATTGAACTCTCAAAAGATTCAAATTATTTTAATTAATCCGAATAACTGAACACCGGCTAGGCGGTATTACAATAACATTTCTTAGCCTTTAAAAGATTTTTTTACGCTTTTTAAGCTTAGGCTATCATAAAAAAATAGGTTTTTTCCTTCTAGCGGCCTTGATTTTTAAGCTTGCCAAACAACTCACTGCAAAAAATTTATAAGTTGCTGACCATAATTCAACTTGATTTTATTAAGGGCAATAACCTGAATTTGCCGAATGCGTTCTCGGGTCAAGTTAAGTTCCACGCCTATTTCCTGTAATGTCATTTCACTACCCGACTGTACGCCAAAATGACAACAGACAACTTGCGCTTCACGCGGGTTAAGTATTTTAATGGCATCGGTAATCAGCGCATCAAGTTCGGATTCTGCAATTTCTTCAATGGGTTGAGTAAAAGTCTGTTGCTCCAAAAAATCAGCAGGTGCAAATGCTTTCTCATTGTCCTCATCTTCGATACCTTCAAATGGGATGGCCGTTTGAGAAATCGCTAAAACAGTATTAATATCATCGGCAGACAATTGCGTCTGACCAGCAATTTCTTGAACTGTAGCTTCCCTGCCAAACTGTGCAGTGAGCTGATCTTTTGCGCGAAATACCCTGTTAATATTAGCAATTTGCTCACAAGGAATACGCACAGAACGTTCACTGCGCGATAAAGAACGTGAAATAGCCTGCCTGATCCAATAACCTGCATAAGTTGAAAACTGAAATCCCCGGCGATAATCGAAGCGGTCTACCGCTTTCAACAATCCCGTTTGACCTTCTTGCACCAGATCGTTAAAATCCAAAAAATTGCCTTTGTATTGATTAACAATAAACGAAACCAACTTATTATTGGCTATCACCAAATCTTGCCTGGCTTTCAACCAGTGTTGCTCCGCTAAAATCAGATGCAACAAATGATTGTGCATGTCATTGCTGGGCAACAATAAAAACGATTCGTTGTATTGGTCACTATAAATCGCCCTAAACTTTTCCAGTGTTTTGGCTTTGCTGGGCGATAGGGCTGCTTTCAAGCGTTTATCGACCACACTGGACTCACTGCCTGAAGGTGGACTTATAAATCGATGCAATGCACTTCCCGTCTTAAAACTGTAAATCACAAGTTCCGTTAGCTCTACTAACTCGTCAAATGAGTAAGGGAAAAGCTGTAAATGCAACACTAAGCGCTGTTTGCAACTTAAGTAAAGTACATGATTGGTTTCATCGCGTTGGGCATGTTGATACAACTGAAGAAAATCTTTTTTTATTTGGGCAATGGAAATTTCTAACTCAGTAGCACAATTAGACCCATCGTGATGTGGCGTGTCGGCATTTTGTTCCTGCTTATTGATAAGCCACAATGCGCTAATAGGAAACTGAGCAAGAGCCTTGATTAAATCCCCTTTGGCATCCGCCAAATTTTTAGCCAACTGGTAATTGCTGTTTGCGATCTCGTCTGCCGGTTTATCAGGATCATCCTTGGTTTTTTGCTCCTCATCAATAGTATTAATAAATGGTGTCAATGTTTCGTACTCTGATAACTGTCTATCTAAATAAGCCACAATTCTCAATCCTCTTAAATAGTCGGTCCCTCGCAAATTAAAACGGCTGCCTTAATTTTTAAGTGCTAAAAAACTTATCACTCAAACCACTCTTTCGGTTTTCATTGTATTTACCACTCGGACAAGACTAAATTCAATTAGTTTGATTAAGATCAAAAATTTTTATTTTTTGTATTGTGAAGGGATAAAACAATTGGGCAGCCTCGGGTGAAGCAAAACGGGGCGAGGGGAATTTCGCTCCGAATATCCCGGATTTCCTAATCATTGAGATAGCAGCATTCCAGGCAACTAATCGTTATGCGCAGCTCTTGGATCCAAAGCATTTTGCACAACATCGGCAAACAGGTTAGCTGCCAACACCAAAGCAAACATGAAGACAAAAGCCGCTGATAACGACCACCACACAATAGGTTCCCTGGCCATTTCTAGCCTTGCACCGTTAATCATATTGCCCCAGCTGTAGGTTGTAGGATCAACACCAATATTGATATAAGACAACACCGCTTCCGCCAGCACCAACGAGCTGAAATCAAGCACCACGCTAATAATCACGATGTGCATAACATTAGGCAGGATATGCCGTACCAGAATTGTACCCTGCCTTACGCCGAGTGCGTGAGCGGCCTGCACATACTCCATTTCTCTCAGTTTTAAGGTTTCGGCCCGTAACAAACGGCACAGGCCCGTCCAACTGGTAACGCCCAAAATCAGGCAAAGAAACAAAAGCCGGGTATCCGATCGAACAATGACACTGGTAAACGAAGATTCGTGATTGGCCATATAAACCTGAACCATCAACACAGAAGCCGCTATCAAAAGCACGCTGGGGATGGAATTTAGCGTTGTATAAATATACTGGATGACATCATCAACCCAACCTTGAAAAAAGCCGGCCAAAATGCCAAAGATAATGGCCATTGGCAACATAATCAGCGTAGTCAGCGTACCGATGACCAAACCGGTGCGGATACTTTTTACTGTCTGATAAAGCACATCTTCACCCACTTTGTCAGTCCCAAAGACATGGTAATACTGCGATAAATAGATCAGCATGTTACTCGCCAGAACGATGACGAATACCGTACAAAGAGCGGGAGACGCACTACAAAATGTTTTTTTTGCTTTTTGCTTTTTGAATCTTACTAGCAACAATAACAGCACCATTAAGCTTGAAATTATCAAACCCTGAATAAAGGCAATAGCGGTTTTTTGCAGAATATCGGGGATATGTTGTGTTGCAGGATCCTGTAAATGTCGGCCTCCAAAAGTAAGGCGCGGGTACCCCCATTGTGGAGTGCCTTCTGCCGTGTTGGTAATTTCTTTGCTGTACAGCGTGGTGGCAAACGGCGCTGAATAAGTCTTCTCCACATGCTCCTTAAGCGGCGCGGCCCAGTGATCGAGCAGACTGACAATCTCGCCGCCTTTGTTGTCAGCGGATTTGAAATGCACCGAATCCAATAAGCCCACCCCCACAAAAAACAGCAATACCACCAGCGACACCATACCAATTTTGCTGTCCGCTATTTTTTGTAAGCCCTGCTTAATATGTTCTTTATCGCGCAGATAAAATCCCAGCGCCAACAGGGCAAAAACCAGCATAAATATCAGCGCATCAGTCCATAAAACAATCATTGCGATAACCTTGTACGATTTGTTTGGTTCAACGTGTTCATAACAGCCTTATTGATTGGAACTAGGATAATCCGTAGGTACGGATGAGGCAAGTAATCCAAATAATACAATGAAAGCTTTTGGTGAACTTTTAAAATATTAAGCACTCTAAGCCAAGGAGTGCTAATATTATATTAAGTTACGCGATGTTCGACTTTTTTCTGCATTACACGGTTTTAATATACACTTAAAATCAATAAGTTATAAAACACTAACATCACGTATTCAGTTATAGTAATGTTTTTCACACTGAGGATATCATGACTAATGCATTAGCTTTACCTATTAACTTGTCGGTTGGGACGTTTGATGCGTATTTGAATCTAGTTAGACAGATGCCAAAATTGACCGCCGAACAAGAACGTGATTTAACGATAAAATTCAGAGATCATGGTGATTTGGAAGCGGCGCGCGAGCTTGTTATGACCAATTTGCGTTTTGTGGTTCATGTTGCCAGAGGCTATAGTGGTTATGGACTGCCCATGCCCGATATTATTCAGGAAGGCAATGTCGGTTTGATGAAGGCGGTTAAACGTTTTGATCCGAGCATGGGCGTGCGTTTAGTGTCGTTCGCAGTGCATTGGATTAAAGCCGAAATCCACGAATACGTGATCAAGAACTGGGGCATTGTCAAAGTTGCTACCACCAAAGCGCAACGCAAATTGTTTTTTAATCTGCGTAAATTCAAGAATGACTTAGGCTGGCTGTCACATGACGAAGCAACTGCCATAGCAAAAGATTTGGACGTTGATGTCGGCACTGTCTACGAAATGGAAAAACGTTTAGGCAGCATGGATGTTTCCTTCGATTTACCCGCCGATGAAAGCTCAGATGACAACTACACAGCACCGGTAACTTTTCTGCAGCAACATAACGCAGATCCGGCGGAATTGCTGGAAGCGGTTGATTGGGAAGGGCACGAACAATCATTGTTGTCCAATGCGCTGGCGAGACTGGATGAGCGCAGCTTGGATATTCTTTCCAGCCGTTGGTTGGCGGATGAAAAAGCTACACTGCATGAGCTTGCCGAACGCTACAATGTTTCAGCGGAAAGGATTAGGCAGCTAGAACAAAATGCCATGAAGAAACTGCGTAATGCTGTTGTTCTTGAAGCCTAATTTTTAATTTTCATCTCACCTCGAAAATCAGACAGGTTTTTGTAAAGTGTCGGCAAGCGTATGCCCGACACCAAAAGCTTCCACAAAAACCTGCTAATTTTCACGCATCACCTCGTGATTTTGCCTTTGCTTATGACTTGTGTCAGGCAAACTGGCCAAGCTAAAAAAAATATACAAGTTAATGTAAAAAACAGACATTTTTTTTACATTATTAACTATACTTGGCATTGAATATTGATCATTTTGGGAATCGCTATCAATCCCGCTATTTCCGCCAATTAGCCTTAACGTAATGCCCTATGTATTTTTTATCCAGGAAGGCGCTGGACTTCTCAGGGTGCTTTATGCCGTGCGAATTCCAAAAAAGGTCAAAGTTGAATTTTACATTTTTTACATGCAGGCATCATCAATGATAAACAAACAAGCGTTAACTTATGCTTTGTATTTAAGCGGGGCAGCAATGCTAACCACCACAGTAAAGGCCGATAGCAATCGCCTTCAATGGAGCGGCAACAAGCATTTTTATCAACGCTTCGACCAACCGCTCACCTGGCAGGCCGCAAAAGCCAAATGCGAATCCCGAAGCGCACATTTGGTCACCATCACCTCCGATTTGGAACGTGACTTTGTTAATAATAATCTTTACAGGGACAAGGCATTTTGGATAGGCGGTTCTGATGCTGCCGTAGAAAAGCGATTTACGTGGGTGACCGGCGAAAAGTGGCTTTATCAAAACTGGGGGGCCACGTTTAAGAACAGCCAGTCAGCTGATTATATCTGGTCAACCACGTATGAATGGGGGGTTAACTCTGCCGGGGATATGAATGTCTATATCTGCGAATGGAGTACCCATAGTTACATTGACTTTGCCAGCGTCCCTGATTTAAATGGCAACGGTGTCAATGAAGTTGCCCTGTTGTATGTCGATTATGTTACCAAGAAACATGTAATCAAAATCCGTGACCCCAAAACCGATACTGTCATCAGTACCTTGACTTTCAATGCCGGTTCGCGAGTGCCGCAGGGTTTTGTTGTGCTTAATGACCTCAACGGCAACGGCGTGCCTGAAATCGGCGTACTGTACTCTAAAATCGGCGTACTGTATTCTGAATTCGGACAGCCGTCAGTCGACATTAAGGATGCCAAGAATAATATGGCCTACCTGAACACGCTGCGCTTTTTAAATCCAAGCTTTACCCCACTGAAAATCACCGTGTCTGCGGACACGAATGGCAACGGTTCCAGTGAAATTACTGTGTTAGGTGTAGGGAAAGCCAACAATATGCCTAAAGCCGAAACGCGTGACAGCAAAACGGGTGCTCTTTTGAATGATACCCACTTTTAAAAACAGGACTTATACCGGCACTTTTGGGCGCCCTCTCCCAGAAGAGGACTAGAGGGTGAGGATAGAAAATAAGGAATTCTTCTTTTCTATCCCCCCGCCCCACCCTTCCACCTGGGGGAAAAGTAAGTCCTGAAAGTGCGGTCGTTTATTCCTGCTTAAGTATACGCAGAACAGCCTGCGTATGTTCTGCGGCTTCACGGCCAAGGCTGGTTAAGTAACCACCATCTTCC
>SBAV01000304.1 GCA_005239965.1 Methylobacter tundripaludum | reverse complement strand
GGTGTACACCACAGTTTCAGGCGCGGCGTTTTCGGCCACGCTGCCGGTGTCAGACGAGGTCACCACGGGCGCTTCGTTGACGTTGGTCACGCTCACGGTCACCGGTTTTTCAGCGGACAAACCACCGGCGTCGGTGCTGACCACGGTGAAGCTGTAGCTGGCTTTGGTTTCAAAGTCGGCTGAGGCGTTCAGGGTGACTTCGCCGGTGACCGGATTGATGCTCAATAACGCAGCATCATCGTCAAGACCGGCTTTCAGGCTGTAGGTTTGGCTGTCGCCGGCATCCACGTCGGTGGCGACCGCGGTGTACACCACAGTTTCAGGCGCGGCGTTTTCAGCTACCGTGCCAGTGTCAGCCGAGGTCAGCACGGGCGCTTCGTTGACGTTGGTCACGCTGACGGTCACCACTTTTTCAGCAGTTAACAGCCCGCTGTCGGTCGTGAGGACAGTAAAGGTATAGCTGGCTCTGGCTTCAAAGTTGGCAGGGTTTTTCAGTGTAACTTCACCCGTGCTAGGATTGATGTTCAATAAACCAGCATCATCATTTTGACCTGTTTTCAAGCTGTAGGTATGGGTGTCACCTACATCATCATCTGATGAAAGTGCCGTATAGAGCACTGATTCAGGAGCCTCATTTTCTGCAATCGAACCTATACCACCCGATGTAATGAGCGGCGCATCGTTAACATTGCTAACTGATACCAGCACCGCTTGTTCATCTGATAAACCGCCGGCATCCGTACTGACCACAGTGAAGCTATAGCTTGTTTGGCTGCTTTCAAAGTTAGCCGAATCTTTTAGAGTGACTTCACCCGTAACTGAATTGATGTTCAGTAAATCCGCATCATCACTTTGTCCTGCTTTTAAGGTGTAGGTGTGCGTGTCGTTAACATCGGTATCTGTTGTGATAGTGGTATAAATCACCGTATTAATCGGTGAATTCTCTGCTACTGAACCCGTATCGGCCGAAGTAATTTGCAGGCTTTCGTTGACATTGGTTATCGATACAACAACGGATTTTTCTACCGTTATGCCCGTATCGGTTGTCAGTACGGTAAAGCTGTAACTGGCTTTAGCTTCAAAGTTAGCGGAATCTTTTAGTGTTACCGCTCCAGTCAAAGGGTCAATGTTAAGCAGTGCATCATCGCCGGTACTGGCTTTCAGACTATAGGTCAGTGAATCACCATCCTCATCAGTTGCGGCTGCGGTATAAATAACAGTGTTACTGGGGAGGTTTTCTGCCACGCTGCCAGCGCTGCCTGATGTAAAAATAGGCGCATCATTAACATTCATTACTGTGACAACAACCGCTTTTTCAGCCGATAAATTGCCCGAATCAGTACTGACTACAGTAAAGTTATAGGTCGTTTCCGTCTCAAAATTGGCTGGGTTTTTCAGAGTCACCGCACCGGTAGTCGGATTGATGGTCAAGTCGTCGAAATCGTCACCAAGCCCTGCTTTCAAGCTGTAGGTTTGGGTATCACCAGCATCGATATCCGATGTTGTTACCGTGTAAATTACTGTGCTGACTGGTACGTTTTCTGGCACAGTTCCTGTATCGCCAGAAGTGATAGTTGGGTCTTCATTTTCATTAGTCACTGTAACGGCAATGGCTTGGTTAGTGGCCGCATTGGGCGTACCGTTGTCAGTCGCACTTACAATCACGTCATAAACGTTGTCAGCACCTGTATCAGTAGGTACCTCAAAATTGGGTGCGGTAACAAAGGTCAATTCTCCGGTGTTGCCATCAATGGTAAATTTCGCTGCATCAGCACCGCCGGTAATGCTGTAAACAACGGCATCATTTTCCGTATCGGTGCTGGTAACGGTGGTCACAGTGGTTTGATTTTCCAGTACGCTGACAACAGCGCTTGCATTGCCGCCATTGCTGGTGATAACAGGTGCCTCGTTGGCATTTGTCACGGTTACAGTCACGGCCTTTTCAGCGGCCATTGCTGGATTGCCGTTATCAGTGCTGACCACAGTAAAGCTGTAGCTGGCCTTGGTTTCAAAGTCGGCAGGCGCGTTCAGGGTGACTTCGCCGGTGATCGGATTAATACTCAGGGCAGATGCATCATCGCCAAGCCCTGTTTTCAAGCTGTAGGTGATGGTGTTGTTTTCCACATCGGTTGCGGCTGCGGTGTAAACCACTGTTGCAATCGGGGCATTTTCTGCCACCGTACCTGCGGCTCCTGATGTGAAAACAGGCGCATCATTAACATCGGTCACGGACACGGTGACGGCTTTTTCAGCAGTCATGACCGGATTGCCGTTATCAGTGCTAACCACAGTAAAGCTGTAGCTGGCCTTGGTTTCAAAGTCGGCAGGCGCGTTCAAGGTGACTTCGCCGGTGATAGGATTAATACTCAGGGCAGCTGCATCATCGCCAAGCCCTGTTTTCAAGCTGTAGGTGATGGTGTTGTTTTCCACATCGGTTACGGCAGCGGTGTACACCACCGTTGCAATCGGGGCGTTTTCTGCCACGGTGCCTGCAGCTCCAGATGTGAAAACAGGGGCTTCATTGACATCGGTCACGGTTACGGTCACGGCCTTTTCAGTGGCCATTGCTGGATTGCCGTCATCAGTGCTAACCACAGTAAAGCTGTAGCTAGCCTTGGTTTCAAAGTCGGCAGGTGCGTTCAGGGTGACTTCGCCGGTAGCTGGGTTGATACTCAGGGCAGCTGCATCATCGCCAAGCCCTGGTTTCAAGCTGTAGGTGATGGCGTTGTTTTCCACATCGTTCGCGGCAGCGGTGTAAACCACTGTTGCAATCGGGGCGTTTTCTGCCACGGTGCCCGCAACTCCTGATGTGAAAACAGGAGCCTCGTTGACATTGGTCACGCTTACGTCTACTGCTTTTTCATCTGTTAAACCAGCGGCATCGGTACTGACCACTGTAAAGCTGTAACTGGCTTTAGTTTCAAAATCAGCCGGGGCTTTCAGTGTCACTTCGCCGGTGCTGGCGTTGATATCCAGTAATGCCACATCGCCTGTTCCTGCTTTCAGGCTATAAGTACGGGTATCGCCGAAATCCACATCCGTTGCGGTTGCGGTGTAAATCACAGTGGTGACGACAGCATTTTCAGCCACGCTGCCAATTGCGCCTGAGGTGATTACAGGGGCATCATTAACCGAAGTGGCTACCACAGTGGTCAATGCGTTGGTCACAGGGGTGGCAAGGTTATCATTTACAGTGACCGTAAAGGTCGTGGTTACATTTTCGCCCACCGCAACCTGATTGGCAGTAGGCTGAAACACTAATGCCCGGATCGCTGTCTGTAGGTTGGCCGGGGTGTCGGCTGCATGGGTGTAGGTCAACCCATCAGCGGTAGAAAAGCCAGATGTGGCCAGTGATGCTGCTGTAAACGCACCTTTGTTGGCTGTGTCCAAGGCGATGGTGACGGTTAGGTCATCGCTGTCAATATCGGTAATGGTAACTGTTGAAAATGGCGATGCTGTGGCGTTGTCGTTAATGTTAGTAGCGGTGGTGATGCCCCCTAATGCGGGCGCGGTGTTGTAGGTGTTTTCGAAAAACTGCGTTTGTCCGGCAGCGTTGCCTACAAACATGTCCATGTCGCCATCCTTGTCAATATCGGCGAAAGCAGGGGCTGCATTAGCGCCAACATTGGTCAAACTGAACGCGTTGGTAACTGAAGCGGCAAAAGCAGGTGCAATGTTGGTGCCGGTATTTTGATAAAACACGGTGTCGCCATTAGAATTGCCTACAAACGCATCCAGGTCACCGTCCCTGTCAATATCAACGAAAGCGGGCGTGGCATCTGCCCCAACATCAAGCAAGTTGAATGCGCCGACAACTGGCGATTCAAAGACAGGCGCAGTATCGGTACCTGTATTTTGATAAAATAAAATTCCACCATCATGGTTACCTATAAAAGCATCCATATCGCCGTCATTATCGATGTCGACAAAGGTGGGGGCTGCATTCAACCCAGCATCAAGTAAGTTGGTGGCGGAGGCGACAAAGGTAGGAGCGCTCGCTGTACCTGTATTTTCGTAAAAAACAGTTGCGCCATTCTGGTTACCCACAAAAGCATCCATATCGCCGTCATTATCGATATCGACAAAGGTAGGCGCTGAAAAGAAGCCAACATCCGGTAAACCGTAGGCATTGTTAACCGGAACTGCAAAAGCGGGACTGGTGATAATGCCGGTGTTTTGGAAAAAATAGGTGTTGCCTACATTGTCGCCAGCAAACGCATCCATATCGCCGTCGCCATTGATATCGACGAAGGTAGGTGTAGCATAAACCGAAGGAACGGTTAAGCCGAAAGAATTAGTGACTGGGGCTTCAAAATCAGGGGTATGGCTAGACATAGTAATGCTCCGCAAAATAATGTGATATTAGGCATCGTCTCCTGGGTTGTGCCACAGAGCCGACAAACTAATTGAAGCGTAGTACAACTATTTTTAATTTGTGGAACTGCCCGCGTATTTTTTTTAATTATTTGCGAAGCGTTCTAAATCTGCTTATAACTGTCTATACTTCGACAGACTCAGGACGCGCAGTTAAGCCTTGTTATACACACGCAGCCCCTCTCCTTCATGCCCTACGGGTGTTCTGGATAAGGGGCGTAAGCGCTTGTGAAGATACCTGTGCTTTTACAGGAAGGGACTGAACGATTGGGTTACCGACTTAGGGAGTGCCCCATTCAGTCAACAATGGCGTATCAAATAAAATCGACGCCTATCGCATCAACCAACACTGTCTTTGTACTCAGGCAGTGTTTAATGCCGGCAAACTCACGGTGATTGACCAATAACACTAAAATGTCTGCCTGCGTAATGGCGTCATTTAGAGACACCAGGCTGTTACTGGCCAAGGCTTCCGGTAGGGTTTTAATATTGGGCTCGACCAGCAAAAGCTGTGTACCGGTGTTTTCCGCAAATTGCTTGGCAATGTACAAGGCAGGGCTTTCGCGCAGGTCGTCAATATTGGGTTTGAAGGCCAGTCCCAAAATAGCCACCTTAATGGCCGGTTCTTCCTGGCCTTTGGCTATCAATGACGTAACGGCGTCGTGAATTTTACCGAGCACCCAATCCGGCTTGTGGTCGTTAACCTCACGCGCGGCACGGATGATTCTGGCTTCAGCAGGTGTTTTATCAACAATAAACCAGGGGTCAACTGCAATGCAATGCCCCCCGACACCACAACCGGGCTGCAAAATATTGACGCGCGGGTGATGATTGGCCAGTTTGATGAGCTCCCAAGGATTGATGTCGAGTTTATCGCAAATCAGTGACAACTCATTGGCAAAAGCGATGTTAACGTCACGGAAGGCATTTTCGGTGAGTTTGCACATTTCAGCGGTGCGGGCATTTGTCACCAGTAATTTGCCTGTGACAAAAATCCGGTAAATATCGGCCGCCCTGTTGGAGCAGGCTTCGCTCAAGCCACCGATGATGCGGTCATTTTCCACCAGCTCACGCACGACATGTCCGGGTAGCACGCGCTCTGGGCAATAGGCAATATTGATATCGGGGTCTGTTTCATTTTCTACCGGGAGATGCAAATCGGGTCTGGCCATTGCCAGCCACTCTAACATTTTTTCCGTGGTGCCAACAGGTGAAGTCGATTCCAAAATGACGATGTTCCCTTTTTTAAGGACTGGGGCAATTGATTCAACAGCGGCTTGCACATAGCTTAAATCGGGCTCATGGTCGCCCTTGAACGGTGTCGGTACAGCAATCAAAAAAACATCCGCCGGTTCCGGTTTCGTTGTCGCCCGCAAAAAGCCTTGTGTGACCGAGGCATGTACAATCATGTCCAAGTCGGGCTCAACAATATGGATTTTGCCTTGGTTAATAGTGTCCACTGCGTGTTGGTTAACATCGACACCAATTACGGTGATTTTACGGGAAGCCAGCATTGCCGCCGTGGGTAGTCCGATATAGCCAAGACCGATGACAGAAGCAGTGGTGATTTTAGATGCTTGCATTAGTAACTCCTTGTATGATCGTTTTTAATAATGTTGACAATGCGTTCACAGGCTTTGCCGTCACCATAAGGATTATGGGCAAGGCTCATGCGATTATATTCGCTTTGATTGGTCAAAAGCGTGGTTACCGCTTCGGTAATAATGGCTGTATCCGTGCCAACTAACTTCACGGTTCCCGCGCTAACCGCTTCCGGGCGCTCTGTGGTATCGCGCATGACCAGCACCGGTTTACCTAACGAAGGCGCTTCTTCCTGGATTCCACCGGAATCGGTAAGGATAACGTGGGCGCGAGTCATTAAGTAGACGAAAGGAAGATAATCCTGCGGCTCTATCAGATGAACGTTGGAGACACCTTGCAGAATGCGGTTTACCGGCTCCAGGACATTAGGATTCAGATGCACGGGATACAGAAAATCAACATCGGGAAAATCAACGGCCAAACTGCGGATAGCCGCACAAATATGCTCGAAGCCGTCGCCAAAATTTTCCCGGCGATGCCCGGTAATCAACACTAGCCGGGCATCATCACGCAGGAACGGAAAGTTTTTGTGCAAAGACTGACTGACGGCGTTATCGGTTTCCAATTTTGCTTTAACCCATAACAACGCGTCGATGACCGTGTTGCCGGTGACGTGTATGGTATCGGCAGGAATAGCTTCTTTGAGCAGATTAGCGTGTGATTGCGGGGTGGGGGCAAAATGCAGTTTAGCGAGTGCACCGGTCAGTTTACGATTAGCTTCTTCCGGCCAGGGCGAATAAATGTTGCCGGTACGCAGACCCGCTTCGATATGCCCTACCGCGATACGCTGGTAAAACGCCGCCAGTGTGGTGCAAAACGTGGTGGATGTGTCACCATGAACCAATACCAGATCAGGTTTAAAACTGACTAGTACAGGTTCTATGCGGCCTAAAATTTCCGTGGTAATACCGGACAGTGTTTGCCCCGGCTTCATGATGTCAAGGTCGTAATCCGGTTTGATCTCGAACAGCTCTAAAACTTGATCCAGCATTTGTCTATGTTGTGCGGTCACGCAGACACGGCTATCAAATTCCGGCTGTTCTGCCAGTAACTTGACAAGAGGCGCCATTTTGATAGCTTCCGGTCGCGTTCCGAATACGGTGAGTATTTTCATAAGCCTAACTATAGTTTGTTAAAGTGAATTTTTGACAAATAACCTACGCCAGCTGGATTCAGCAGTTTTCACTGGGTTAAAGTCGGAATAGATGCGCTTATCTCCCTATTTTGCGAGTACGAAAGCCATTCCTAGCCAAACGGGTGTTGCAGGTTAGCGGCCTTCGACGCGTCAGATGACATGACCACCAATAAAGCTTAATTGAATACAGCTAGTATGTCGATATTTGGTAAAGATTCTTTGCATTAATATTTGCGATAAAAGATAAAGTATTATCGCTAATTTGTTAAATTATTGCATTTTTGAAATGCTACGGCGGCTTTTACAGCCCGTACAGATTGGGCGGCGCGTTCACATGGGAGGGTGCCAGTAAAATAGTTGGCATCAATACAACATTACTGCTCAGAATTTTTGAATAATCGGAATTTCGCGAAGAAAGGGTAATGGTTTTGACGATGGCAAAGGGGAGAAGAGAACTGTAGTGTTTTTTTGCTGGCCAGATTATCTGCCGTTTGCCCTAAAGCTAAGGGATTGTTAATGGCAGTGGCATGAGTGCCAGGAAAAATGGCAATCAATATTAAAGTGCAACCAAGAGCAAACAGATAAGACGATTTATCCTGGTGCCAAAATGTGTTTTTTGAGTCATTAACAGGGCTATCCCACCGTGTATTAATGTTGTTTTCTTCTCTGGAAAGCTTGGCATCCAGTTCTTGTATTAGTTTGTTGATACGGTGACTGTTTAACGGGAAATGGTTCATACTGATCTATCCATCCTTGATCTTGCGTTTGGCTTATCTGGCATTTCCAGTGATACGCGCTGTAGACACCATTTAGAGCCTAAAAAAGCCAATCCCTTGATGGTGCTGAAAATCTCTACAGCGCGTCAGTTATCACTAAATTTAAGTATATTAGAAAAGTTGAATTTTAATAGGGTAGGGAATAATTTTTTTTATGCGATTAGGTTGATTGGCGTTGCTATGGTTGTAAACAGATTATGTCAATTCTGCAATAATATATTAGTCGCCCTGCATGATTACAGACTTTTAAAACACCCACTTGAGTATTTACGCTATAATTAGCTTCCATTTATTTGCCAAACGTGTGTAGCCACCGTGTCGACTGTTAACAACGATTTATCTACTTTTCAAGGACTTATCCTAGCCCTGCAGGAGTACTGGTCAAACCAGGGCTGTATTTTGTTACAACCACTGGATCAGGAAGTAGGCGCAGGAACTTTCCATCCTGCCACTTTTTTGCGTGCCATTGGCCCTGAGCCCTGGAACACCGCTTACGTGCAGCCGTCACGCCGCCCTACCGATGGCCGTTTTGGTGAAAATCCAAATCGCCTGCAACATTACTACCAATATCAAGTCCTCTTAAAGCCTTCGCCTGATGATATACAGGAGTTGTATTTAGGCTCTTTACGGCATCTGGGCTTTGATCTGCTGGAGCATGACATCCGTTTTGTTGAAGACAACTGGGAATCCCCTACCCTCGGTGCCTGGGGCTTAGGCTGGGAAGTCTGGCTGAATGGCATGGAAGTCACCCAGTTTACCTATTTCCAACAGGTTGGCGGATTGGAATGCCGTCCTGTTAGCGGCGAGATCACTTATGGCTTGGAGCGTCTGGCCATGTACCTGCAGGGCGTAAAAAGCGTTTATGATTTGGTGTGGACGAGAACACGGCACGGCATTGTCACTTATGGTGACGTTTTTCATCAAAACGAAGTGGAAATGTCCGAATTCAATTTTGACCATGCCAATGTTGATTTTCTGTTCCAGTGCTTTAACACCTACGAACAGGAATGTCAAAAACTCATCGAACTCAATCTGCCCTTGCCGGCTTACGAAATGGTATTGAAGGCCTCGCACACGTTTAACTTGCTGGATGCGCGACATGCCATTTCTGTTACTGAGCGTCAGCGTTATATTTTACGGGTTAGAACCTTATCGAGAGCAGTGGCTGAGGCTTATTATACGCGGCGTAAGTCGTTGGGTTTTCCAATGTGCCAGGCATAAACAGATGTTAAAAAGACTGTATATTCATAATTACAAATGCTTAGTTAATTTTGAAATTAACTTTGATCAGGATATTAGTCTTTTTTTGGGGGCAAATGGATCAGGTAAAACATCGGTATTAACTTCTTTATGCGAAATACAGAAGTTTATTATTTTCAATGTCAGGCTAGATGATAAAAGACTGGATGATAAAGAGCGTGTTTTTAAAACATCTAGCTTAACTCGGTGGGGAGAGGATTTAATTCAGAAATTTGAAATGGAAATCGACGGTAACAGTGGTATTTATAAATATGTTTTAGAAATAGAACATAACCCTGAAAAAAGTTTTCCACGGGTTAAAGCCGAAAATCTATTTTATAATAATAAACCTGTATATAAATTTTGTATTGAAGTAGAAGGAGGGATGCAGGCAGGTAAAGGCAGGATGTTTAACGATAATAAACCTGATAATGATGGCATTCCTTATGCTACGGATTGGTTTAGTTCTGGGCTTGGATCGGTACAGGAACGATATGATAATAAAACATTATTCTGGTTTAAAAAATGGCTAGAAAAACTTTTTATCGTCCACATAAATCCTAATGCAATTAAAATTGACATGGAGAGAGAGGAATCACACCCTGAATTAGATTTATCTAACTATGTCGCTTGGTTAAATTATTGGAATAATGAAAATAGCGAAGGTGTGTTTTCTGTTGTAGCTGAATTAAAAGAGATTATAGAAGGCTTTGGTTCTTTTAAGTTCTCTCAAGCGGGTGCAAAAAAAATATTGGAAGTTAAAATTAAAAAGCATCTTTATCGTTTTGATGAGTTGTCCGATGGTCAAAAAGCCTTAACTGCTCTTTATACTTTAATTTATTGTGTTCCAGAAAATTCAGTTATTTTTATCGATGAACCAGAAAATTTTCTAGCATTGCCAGAGATTCAACCGTGGTTTGATAAGCTCTACAATCAATGCGTAGAAAGGAATTTACAAGTATTGTTAATTTCACATCATCCAAAAATTATCAACTTATTAGCAAGCGATTCTAGTTATTGGTTTAGCAGAGAAAATAATTTCACTAGAGTGCAAAAAATTAGTTCTGAAGATGAAAGTGGGCTTTCTGTCGCAGAATTAATAGAGCGTGGCTGGATTTATGAAAACTAAAGCACAAATATTTATATTGTGTGAAGATACTGTTCATTATCATTTCGCTAAAAAATACTTTGAATTACTAGGCTTTAATAATAGAAAAATAACTGGAAAATATAATCCCACAGGTCGTAGTGTAGGTTCTGGAGCCGAATACGTAAAAAAAAATTATGAAAAAGAAGTCAGAGCTTTCCGCAGTAAAGCAAATCACCTAGATTATATTTTGGTAGTTATTATCGATGATGACACCAAAGATAATGCTAAATTTTTATATCAAAAATGCACACCTTCAAGCAATGAAACTATTTTAATATTTTCTCCTGCTCGAAATATAGAGTCATGGTTTTGTTATATTGACACAGGTAATCTCAGCATTGAAGACCTAAATGAGCAAGGTAAAATTACCGATTATAAAAATCAATATAGAAACGCTAAGCCCACAGAATTTGCCAAAAAACTAAAAGAAGAAATCTGTGTTAATCGCTTGCCTGAAAATGCGCCCTCATCTTTACACCAAGCTTGCAACGAACTAAACCGCCTTAAATAATAAAGAGATTCCCGTGTCAGAAAATCAACATTTACTATTCGAATTAGGTTCAGAAGAACTACCCCCGAAGACCTTGCTGAAATTAAGCAATGCCTTGCTGGACAATATCGTCCAGAGCTTAAACACAGCTGAATTAACCTTCACCGCCAGCAAAGCCTACGCCACCCCCAGACGGTTGGCGGTCTTTATTGAAAACCTGTCCGCGACACAGCCCGATAAAACTGTCGAAAAACGTGGCCCCGCCCTACAAGCCGCTTTTGCAGCGGACGGTACACCCAGCAAAGCAGCCCTTGGTTTTGCGGTCAGTTGCGGGACTACCTTTGAACAACTGGGGCGCTTAAAAACCGACAAAGGCGAATGGCTCAGCTTTACCGAAGCCGTCAAAGGCCAAGCGACTGAAAACCTGGTTCCCGACATTATTCGCCAAAGCATTGCCGCGTTGCCTATTGCCAAACGTATGCGCTGGGGAAGCTCAAACACAGAATTTGTCAGGCCTGCACACTGGGCCGTTTTGCTGTACGGCGATACGGTAATTGATACTGCCATCCTGGGCTTAAAAACTGGTGCAACCACACAAGGCCACCGTTTCCACGCCCCACAAAAAATTACCCTAAGTAAACCTGAAAGTTACAGTGATGCCTTATATCAGCAAGGTAAAGTCATTGCCGATGTTGAACAACGTAAAGACATCATCCGTAGCGCCGCCCAACAAGCGGCTAGCGCCGTCAATGGCATAGCACATATCGAAGAGGATTTACTGGAAGAAATCGCAGCCTTGAATGAATGGCCTGTACCGATTACCGGCACATTTGATCCGCGCTTTCTGGCCTTACCCGCAGAAGTACTGATTACCACCATGCAAACCAACCAAAAATACTTTCCGGTTAAAAATACCGACGGTAGCTTACTGGCGCATTTCATTACCTTCAGCAACATTGAAAGCACTCGCCCCGAATCCATCCAGCAAGGTAACGAGCGTGTTATTACCCCGCGCCTTACCGATGCTGAGTTTTTTTGGAAACAGGACAGAAAAAAATCCTTGGAAGAGCGTGTAGAAAGCCTGTCAAATATTGTGTTTCAAGAGAATTTAGGCACGGTTTTCGACAAAACAAAACGGGTTCAAAATCTCGCGAAATTTATTGCAGGACACCTCAATGCCAATGTTGAATTGGCAGAACGCGCCGCATTATTGGCCAAAACTGATTTAATGACCGAGATGGTGGGTGAATTTGGCAATCTGCAAGGTATTATGGGGCGTTATTACGCCTTGGCCGATAACGAACCTGCAGAAGTGGCCTGGGCTATTGAAGAGCATTATTTTCCCAAGCAATCGGGCACCCCTACCCCAAGTAGCGCAACCGGGCAAATTCTTGCCATTGCCGATAAAATCGACACATTGGTCGGTATCTTTGAAGTCGGCTTAATTCCAACCGGCGATAAAGACCCTTATGCACTTAGACGCGCCGCCTTAGGCATCCTCAGGACGATAATAGAGAATAAACTCAATATAAGCATCATTGAGCTAATCCAGTTTGCCAGTGCACAGATTAAACCGGCTGCCAGCCATGTTGGCTCTGGATTAATAGGCACTGCTGATGGGCCAACAACATCCGATCGCGTTATCGATTTTGTTTTTGAACGCTTGAAAGGCTATTGCCTAGATCACGGTTATACAGCCGATGAATTTGATGCTGTCATTGCCGTAAAACCTACAGAACCGCTGGACTTTGTCCAACGCCTGCAGGCCGTTAAAGCATTCAGACAATTACCCGAAGCGGAAAGCCTGGCAGCGGCAAACAAACGTATCCGTAACATTCTGAAAAAATCAGACACCGAAGCGAGCGAAAGTATCGGTGAACTGGTTGAAGCGGAAGAGCAACGGTTGTTAATCGCCGCCAGACAATCTGCCGAAGACATCCAGCCGCTATTGGCGCAACGGGATTATCAAGCGACACTTAACCGCTTGGCGCAGTTGAGAAATGATGTGGATGCGTTTTTTGATCATGTCATGGTGATGACTGATGACCTTGCGCTGCGCACCAGCCGTCTGGCCTTGCTAAACTTGTTGTCCAGGCAATTTTTGACCTGTGCCGATATCGCCAAATTGCAATCTTAAACGTAGCGCATGAACCAGCAGCGCTACGTGTTGCTCGATCGGGATGGTGTCATCAACCACGATTCCGAGCACTTCATAAAATCACCGGAAGAATGGCTGCCGATTGAAGGCAGCCTGGAAGCCATTGCCCTGCTCAACCAACACGGTTACAAGGTTGCCGTTATCACCAATCAATCCGGCATAGCGCGGGGCTTATTCGATAGCGACACGCTACAGCAAATCCATGCCAAAATGCAGCAGATGACTATTGACAAAGGTGGTTTTATCGATGCCATTTATATTTGCCCACACAGTCCTGCCGACAACTGTCATTGCCGCAAACCCAAACCTGGATTGCTTGAATTATTCGCCCAAGAAAAACAGATTGACCTGAAAAACACCGTCTTTATTGGCGATTCATACCGTGACATTCAGGCCGCGCAAGCAGCCAGTGCAACACCAATCCTGGTAAAAACCGGTAAAGGCCAACAAACACTGGCAAATCATCCTGACCTTAATATTGGAATTTTTGACAATTTATATGACGCAGCAAACCACCTCATCAGAAGACCCTAGACCTAAAAACCTGATTGGTTCAACCCTGTTGTTTATCGGTATTTTCTCTACAGCCACTGTGATTGGTATTCTACTGATCTTAGGATTGGTTTTTCCCTTTAAATTCCGTTGGTACATTGGTCGCTTATGGTGCTTGATTGTCGGCTGGTTTACCCGTGTATTTTGTGCCCTTACCTTTACGGTAGAAGGCTTGGAAAACATTGACCCAACAAAACCTGTCATATTCTTCAGCAATCACCAATCTGCTTGGGAAACCCTGGCTTTGCGGATTTTTCTGCCACCGCATTCTGTCGTTATCAAACGCGAATTATTGTACTTACCGATTTGGGGCTGGTCTCTGCTGACGTTGAAATCCATTGTCATTAACCGCAAAAACCAACGCGGCGCGTTGCGTTCTTTGCTGGAACAAGGCTCACGTTATTTAAATGAAGGTTTGTGTGTGCTGATTTTTCCAGAAGGCACACGTTCTGCAGCAGGCACAGTTGATAAATTCAATATCGGTGGTGCCATGTTGGCACATAAAACGGGCTACCCAGTCATCCCGATCGTACATAATGCCGGTGATTTCTGGTCGCGCTACAGTTTTTTAAAGTATCCGGGCGTTATCAAAGTAAAAATAGGCCCTCAAATTGAAACCAAAGATCGCAAGGCCCAGGATATTAATGCCGAAGCTGAAACTTGGATTCGCCAAAATTTGCAAGACCTGCACGAATAAATCAAGTTTTTAAATATAGACGTAATAACCTTGTCATATCTAGTAAATAGGATATGGGTTGTTTGCAGGCGTAGCCTACTATGGCTATTTGTAACCAGTGAACAATCAACTAAACAAATTCTGGAGGTCTATATGAAACTGAAAGCCCTTTCCTTGGCCATTGCCGCTACATTAACGGTATCGACCGCAAATGCCGCCGACTTCGGTCAGAAAGTTGAACAGTTAGCAAAAACGCAATCGTTACCCCTATTTGGAATCAAAAGTCCGCTAGACAAGTCTTCATCCGTACAGGCACCTGCAACTGCAAAAGGTTGTGGCCTGATTACGGTTGCTAACGGCTTGAAGTGTTCAGTTGTGAGTGAAAAAGCCACCCTGGGTGCCAATATCGATATGATGGCGTTATGGCCGAACGATACAAAACCAACCCACATCATCGCCTGCAACGAACAGGATAACACTAAGGTCGGTGTGCAGCGCATTCGCCTGTCCGATGGTTTCGTCGAAAACATCATCGCCAGTGGCCTGGCCAGCTGTGACCCTGTCGAAACGACACCTTGGGGCACCGTGATTATCGGCGAAGAGAACGGCAAAGACGGCCGTATGTTCGAAATTCTCAATCCACTGACCACCACGGGTGTGACCGTGACTGGTGCGGGCGTGGCGACAACCACCTCCGCCCCTGCCAAAGTGCGCCACCTGCCGGCTCTTGGCCAGTTGTCTTTCGAGGGCATTTCTGTTCTGCCAAACGGTGTGACACTGTATCAGGACGAAAACCGTCCGGGTAAAGGCAATGGCGGTGGCGGTTACTTCAAGTTCATCCCGACAAAATTGTGGGCGGGTGGTGGACCAATCACTAACCTTAACAATTCACCACTGGCCAGCGGACGTGTGTTCGGCTTACGTCTGGGCAGAAATTCTGACAACACCGATTTTGGTCTAGGCAATCATGCCGGCCGGGGCGTATGGGTCGAAGTCACAGACGGCAAGTTCGGTGCGTCGAGCACAACTCCCAGTGTGGATCGCAACAACCTGCGTGATGCCGCGCACGCCTTGTTGTTGACTACCGGTTACCGTCCTGAAGATCAGGACATCGATCCAGCAGCCCGTAAGTCTGGCAAGGTGCGCATCTGCGGTACCAATACCGGGCAAGACGCCCCTGCCACTGATTCTAATGGCGACAACAATTTTGGCACAGCTTTTTGTATAACAGACGGAACCATTGCAGGGTCGGGGGTGATCAAAACAGCAACCCAGACTGTTGACGGTGTCAATTACATCGTGAATACCGGCGCTGGCACGACCATTCCAGAATACCAGACGCTGGTTGAGAATTTCCTCGATTTCGGCATGCCTGACAACGTCGCCTTCCAACCGGGCACGGGTAATATCTTGATCCAAGAAGATGGCGACGGCGCCTCTTATACCCCGAAACGTAACAACGACATTTGGGACTGCCTGGATGATGGCGCGGATAAAGACCACTTGGCGGATGCCTGCGTGAAAGTTGCGACTCTCAATGATTTGAACGCGGAAACAACAGGGGGGCTTTTCGATGCAACCGGCAAGCAGTACTATGTCAGTATCCAGCACAATATTACCGGCCATGGTGTAATTGTGAAAATTACGGGTTGGCAATAAGTCGTCACTCAAGCCATGCGCAGATGGGTAGAGGCGCTAGCTGATACCCATCACACACAATCAACGTTGCGAAAGCTTCTTGTATTTGATGGGCGCAAAGGTTTTTCTGTGTACAGGCAAACAGCCAAATTTTTCAATTTCGGCCAGATGCTGTTTAGTGCCGTAGCCTTTGTGCAGATGGAATGAAAAATCGGGATAGTCTTTATGGTAAGCCACCATGATTCTATCCCGCGTTACTTTTGCAAGTATTGAAGCGGCACTGATAGCCCCCACTTTACTGTCGCCTTTAACAATCGCTTGGGCAGGTATGGACAACTTGGGTAAGCGATTGCCATCGACCAATACCTCATCAGGCTGCATAGCTAATCCCATGACTGCCCGCTGCATAGCTAACATCGTAGCCTGGAGAATATTAAGTTTATCAATCTCTTCAACACTGGCTGAAGCAATTGACCAGCTTAAGGCAGAATCGATTATTACCGGATATAGCGCTTCACGCTTGCTTTCGCTTAGGATTTTGGAATCCGCCAAACCGCTTATTGGCCTTTGGGGATTTAAGATAACGGCTGCCGCGAGTACGGGCCCTGCCAAAGGGCCACGACCTGCCTCATCTACACCGGCAATCAGTGCAGTGGCGATCCACCACACACTAACGCAAGATGCCTCGGCTGACATTGCGTAAAAAACTGACCATATCGGACAGCTCTTTACTGTCTCCTGCCAAATCTTCCATTTGGTCGATGGCATCTTCAAGGCGTAGATTCATTTTATAAATGATTTTGTAGGCTTTTCGGATCAGGCGAATATCCTCAGCAGATATGCCATTACGCTCCATACCCACGGAATTGATGCCATGCGGTCTGGTCGGCTTACCGCCCACCATGACAAATGGCGGTATATCTTGCGTAATCGCGCTGCCCATAGCCGCAAAACTGTACTGGCCGATTTTGGTGAACTGATGCACCAAGGTAAAACCGCCCAAAATGGCATGATTATTCAAGCGCACATGGCCTGCCAATGATGCACCATTTGCCATAATGACATGATTACCAATCACGCAATCATGAGCAACATGGGTATATGCCATAAACAGATTGTCGTGTCCTATTTGGGTAACACCGTGATCCTGTTTGGTTCCCCTGTGCATGGAGACAAATTCACGTATGGTGTTCCTGTCGCCGATCACCAGACGGGTTATTTCGTGGTCGTATTTTTTGTCTTGTGGATCTTCACCAATTGAACTGAACTGGTAGATACGATTGTATTCCCCAATTGTCGTAGGCCCTTTAATGACAACATGCGGACCTATCGTCGTCCCAGAGCCGATTTCCACATCAGCGCCTATAACTGAAAAAGCACCGACGCTAACGTCATCAGCCAGCTCGGCACTGCGATCTATGATTGCTGTTGGATGAATCAAGGCTACTGTACCACCGCTGCACACCGGATTTCAGCGCTGGCCACAAATTCACCATCGACTTCCGCCCGACATTCAAAAGCCCAGATATTGCGCTTGCTTTTAATAAACTTGGCTTCCAGCATTAGCTGATCGCCTGGCACTACGGGTCTCTTAAATTTCGCCTTATCAATGCCGACCAAGTAATAGATCATACCTGCCAACTCATCACCCGCTGTTTCTGATGCCAGCAACCCCGTAGACTGCGCCAACGCTTCCAGAATCAGTACCCCCGGCATAATCGGTTTTTGTGGAAAATGACCTTGAACCCAGGGTTCATTATAAGTGACGTTTTTCACGCCCAACAACCGCACACCAGGCTCACATTCAACCACCTTATCAATCAATAAAAAAGGGTAGCGATGTGACAAAAAAGCTTGAATTTGTAAAATATCCAGTTTAATAGACATATTTATTATTAGAATTAGAGTATGTATGGTTCACAAAAACAAGACGACTTTCGGTTATTTGGGCATGGAAGCGAGTTTTTTCTGAACTTGCGCCGTTACATCTATATCCTGATTGGAATAAATGACACCTTCAGTCAACAGCAAATCAAAGTTTTCATCTTTGGCAATTGCGCGTATCGCTTCGAGAATATGGCGTTGGACCTTACCTAATTCTTCATTGCGGCTGGCGTTAAAATCTTCCATAAATTCCTGCTGCGCCCGCTTGGCATCCCTGACTTTGCCTTGAATTTCTTTTTCCATTTTGCGCCGTTCCGCATCACCCATTACTGACGCATCTTTAGATAATTTCTCATCCAGGCTTTGAATTTCGCTTTGTTGCGTCTCCAATTGTTTTTTGCGAGGCAGAAACTTTTGGTCCATACGCCTTTTAGCTTCTTCAAATTGTGTTGACTTTTCAAGCACCGCATTGATATTGACGACACCGATTTTTAATTCGGCAAAACTAGCCGTTGTCGTCAGTGCCAAACCCAAAAATAAAGCAATTTTAGTTTTCATCGTTTAATGATTCTCCAGAGTGTTAAATTAAATAATTAAAAGATTTTCGAATTATAAGAAGGTAAAAAAGTGCCTCCTAAAATTCCCATCAAAAGTTTTGGCCAAAGTTGAATTGAAACATCTGTTTTTGATCACCTTTATCGGTGTCAGCATTCAAAGGGTATGCTGCACTCACTGACAAAGCGCCAAAAGGCGATAACCATTCGCCTGAGATACCGGCGGAATATTTCATATTGTTTACACCGAAACTATTGTCAATACGGCCGGCATCAAAAAAAGTTCCCAAACGCACAGACTTGGTTTCAGAAAAAAACGGTACCGGGAAAAACAGCTCAACATTGGCAATCAGCTTGTTTGAGCCCCCCAGTGGACTACCAAATCGCTTGGTTTGCAAGCCATAATTATCTATTGGGTTCCCCAAATTATCATATACCGTACGGGAAGTTGTCGTGGTGAGATTCCCTCTAGGGCCTAGCGTATTATTTCTAAAACCACGCACAGAACCCGTGCCACCGCCAAAATAATTTTCAAAAAACGGCAGGTTGCCGGTATTGCCATAACCATCGCCATGCGCTATTTCCGCTTGCAAGCGTAAAGTTAAATCTCTTGCCAAAGGCAAATACAGCTGGTGCTTGTAGCTGAGCTTGTAATACTGCAAATCGCTGCCCGGCACTGTCGCCAAGGCAGAAAAGCGTTGCTGCCCGCCCTTGGATGGGAATATGGCGCGATTCAAAGTATCATGCGTCCACCCTATAGATGGCGAAAACGTCAGGAACTTATTCCCTTCATCCCGAACAAAATTGGTAATTTCATCCGATGTCGTCGGTGACACAACAAAATCGCTGATCTGCTGGGCTTTATCCGCACAATAAATGTCATTTCCGGGACAGTTGTAAGTCGTTGTCGACGGCATCGGAGTTTTAAGGGTAGTATGTTTAACATCAAAACCCACTCGCAATTGATCATATTCATTTAAAGGAATACCCAGATCCACGCCGCCGTTAAGCACATCGGTAGAATAATTGGCGATATTCACCTGGCCGGCATTGCGCTTCGAATAACCCAAGTTATAGCCCAAACTGACGCCATCCGGTGTAAAGTACGGGTTAAAAAAGCCAAACTGGTAATTCGTCGCATAATCACTGTTGTTAAACGCCAGATTGACCCGTTTACCGGAACCGAAAATGTTATCCTGCGAAACGTTAGCATTGATGACAATCCCTTGCACCTGCGAAAAACCGATACCTGCCGACAAGTTACCGGAAGCCTTTTCCACCACCGTGTAATTGACATCAATCTGGTCAGCCGTACCGGGAACAGGCGGTGTTTCAACGTTGACCGACTCAAAATAACCCAAGCGTTCAAGGCGGGTTTTGGAGCGCTCTATTTTGGAACCTGATGCCCAACTGGATTCCATTTGCCGCATTTCACGCCGCAACACTTCATCGCGGGTTTTGGTATTGCCTTTCATATTGATGTTGCGCACATAAACGCGCTTGCCCGGATCAACAAAAAATGTCATATCGACAGTTTTTTTGGCCTCGTTAATATCCGGCACCATATTGACGTTGGCAAACGCGTAGCCTTCATCACCCAAACGATCTTGTATGGCTTTTTGGGTTTCTGTGGCATTTTTCCTGGAAAAAATTTCTTCAGGGCCGATACTGACCAGTTTTATCAGCTCATCGGGTTTAACAACCAGATTGCCGGCCAGTTTTACTTTTTCCACCCTAAAAACATCGCCTTCCTTGACGTTTATAGTGACATAAATATCTTTTTTATCTGGCGTAATGGCCACTTGTGTCGATTCAATGGCAAAATTGATATAGCCACGGTCAAGATAGTACGAACGCAAGGTTTCCAAATCAGCCGAAAGTTTTTGTTTGGAATATTGATCATTCTTGGTGTAGAACGACAGCAAATTTGAGGTGCTGAGCTCAAAGTTTTTCAGCAACGTTTTATCGTCATAAACCGTATTGCCGACAATATTGATTTGCTTAATCTTGGTAACGCGCCCTTCCGAAATCTTGATATGGATACCGACGCGATTACGGGTAAGCTTGGCCACGTCCGTCTTGATTTTTAATCCGTACTTGCCATGGCTCAAATATTGGCGGTTCAGTTCCAACTGTACTTTATCCAACACCTGCCGGTCAAACACCTTGCCTTCCGAAAGGCCGATCTTATCTAACGCTTTTGTTAAATCTTCTTTACTGAGGTCTTTATTGCCTTCAATAATGATCTTTGCGATAGAAGGCCGTTCAACCACATTGACAATCAATGTGTTGCCTTCGCGCTCCAAAGAAACATCCTTAAAAAAACCGGTTTTAAACAGGGCCTTAATAGCGGGGCCAACATTGTCCAAAGAAAAACGCTCACCGACATTGACAGGCAAATAATTGAAAACCGTACCCTGAGAAATACGTTGCAATCCTTTGACCTGAATATCCCGGACTATAAATTCCTCTTCACTTTTAACTACTTGGGAAACAAATAAACACAGCAACAATAGGCGGGCAAAGATATTTGATTTCATAGTCAGCATTTAAAAACAAGAGTATGGTTTTTCCAGCCCTCAAAGGGCGAGAGTATAACACAGTAAACATTATATGTAGCTTAAGCCCTGTGTAGGGAAAAGCTCAACACCTCACCGATTGATTGGTTTCCCGACAACACCATGAGCAATCGATCCAAACCTACCGCTATGCCGGAACATTCAGGTAATCCGGCATCCAAAGCAGCTAGCAAGCGTTGATCTTTGACGCTCGCCGGCAGGACTTTTTGTTGCCTAAGCCTAATTTCATCGTTAAAGCGCCGCTCCTGTTCTTTGACATCGGTTAATTCATAAAAACCATTGCCCAATTCAATGCCATTGATGAATATCTCAACGCGTTCAACAACTTTCGGATTGTCCTGTTTGATACGCGCCAAGGACGACTGACAAGCCGGATAATCATAAATCATACACAAGCCATTTTCACCCAAATGGGGCTGAACATGATGGCTAAAAATAAAATCCAGCCATAAGACATGATCTTCCCCGCACAGTGCCACCGCTTCAGGGCATTCATTTGCTAGCGCGTAACGGCAATAATCTGCATAATCAAAGTTCAAAGCATCCAGACCAGTGTATTGACCAAATATCGCTTGATAACTGGATCGCTGCGTTGGGGCCAATGAATAATCATGTTGACCAAACAACTGCTCTATCAACTCAGCAATTTCATCCATCAACAACGACAAGGTAAAGCCGACCCGATACCATTCCAGCATTGTAAATTCAGGGTTATGAAACCGGCCTGACTCCCCGTTTCTAAACGCTTTGCAAATCTGGTAGATGGATCCACTACCCGCAGCCAGCAAGCGTTTCATCGCAAATTCCGGCGATGTTTGCAAAAACAGGGTTTGCCGCACAGGCGCAGCGCAATATTCGGTGGTAAAAAATGCCAACTGCGGGTCGGTGCCCACAGCATGAGACATCAGCGGTGTTTCTACCTCAAGCACACCCTTTTTTAAAAAAAAGTGCCGTATTTCCTGAAGTATCTGCGCTCTTAACCGCAACAATTCCAAAGAACAACTGGGCCGCCATGCGTCGATCACGGCTATTTTACACGGGAAATATATTCACCGGTACGGGTGTCCACCTTAATGACTTCATCAGTTTGCACAAACAATGGCACTCTGACCACTGCCCCTGTCTCCAGTTTAGCCGGTTTCCCGCCGCCACCAGACGTATCACCGCGCACACCTGGATCAGTCTCAACAATCTGCAATTCCACAAAATTGGCGGGAGTTACCGCTAACGGCGAATTATTCCATAAGGTAACGGTACATGGATCCTGATCTTTCAACCATAGGGCCGCGTCGCCAACAATAACGTCCCCTGCCTCGTATTGTTCAAAAGTATCCGGCTTCATAAAATGCCGGTGCTGACCATCGTTGTAGAGATATTGCATCTCGACATCAACCACATCCGCGCCTTCCAGCGACTCACCTGATTTAAAGGTTCTTTCAATAACACGGCCTGTTTTTAAATTTCTGATTTTTACCCGATTAAACGCCTGGCCTTTGCCGGGCTTTACGAATTCATTTTCAATAATCGCGCAAGGGTCATTATCCAGCATAACTTTTAACCCGGATCTAAACTCATTGGTACTAAATGTGGCCATTTTATCCTCAAGACAACAAACAATGTAAAATCCGCATATTATAATGTAGGCCTGTGTCTATAGAAACTTTAAAATGAACCACTTACTAGCAAAACCGCAAAATACTGCAATTCAGTACACCCAAAACTGGCAGCAACAGCTGTCCGAAGCCTTTAATACTGTTGAGGACTTATGCACTTTTTTAGACTTATCCCCTAAAGACTTGCCCATTTCGATGGCCGCCAGTAAATCGTTTGCCTTGCGTGTGCCGTTAGGTTTCGCGGCCTGTATGGAAAAAGGCAATCCGCACGACCCGCTGCTACGGCAGGTCTTGCCGACTGAAGATGAGCTGCTTGTCTACCCGGGTTTCAGTGCCGACCCGGTCGGTGATTTACCGGCTACCACACAAGCCGGCGTTATCCACAAATATCAGGGACGTGTTTTGTTGATTAATACCGGCAGTTGCGCCATTAATTGCCGGTATTGCTTTCGGCGCAACTTCCCCTACACTGACTTGCAATTGAGTAAGCAAAAAGAGCTGGCCGCTATTGATTATATAAAAAACGACACTACTATCAGCGAAGTCATTTTCAGCGGCGGCGATCCTTTGCTGCTAAACGACACCCGATTACACTACATCATTGAACAACTCGACAGCATTACCCATGTCAAACGCATACGCATACACAGCCGATTGCCTATTGTGCTACCGGCACGGATAACCGATGAATTTATCGCACTGTTGACGCAAAGTACCAAGCAAATCATCATGGTTACCCATTGCAATCATGCCAATGAACTCAGTTCAGACACGATACGCGCCAGCCTTGCCTTAAAGCGCCATGGAGTAACCCTGTTTAATCAGGCGGTATTACTAAAAGGTGTGAATAACGACAGCAAGACGTTGTGTGATTTGAGTGAGCGGCTGTTTGCTCAAGGCATCATTCCATATTATCTACACTTACTCGACAAAGCCATCGGAACTGGCCATTTTGAAGTCCCCAGAAATGAGGCTTTGGCGCTTATGCAAGAAATTCAGGCACTTCTGCCCGGCTACCTGGTACCTAAATTAGTTGAAGAACATCCAGGTGCTGTAGCCAAACAATATATTTTTGATTGATGCCCAAAAACCGAAATGTCAACAGAACCTCCCCATAAACAAATTTTTAAGGTGCCTTCAACTATAGGTTGCTGATATTACTTGATGGTGTATTTTACCCAGTCGACGTAAGCGGTGGTGTTTGTATTGCCAGGTGTCGTTCCGCACCAGCTGCTTGCCAAGCACTGCCAGAGATTGATCATAATCTTCATACCCCCTTCTTTAACTGTGGGTATGTCTTTTCTGCTAGTTAATTTGACGATGCCATCTACCGAAAATTTGATAATGCCGGCCTGCCAGGAGAAACTGTAAGTATGAAAGTTTTCACTGGGATTGAAACCTAATTGGGCGGCAGTTAGAAAATATTCGTGTTTACCAATCCCTTTGTGGAAATAATTAAATTGTACGCCCCCTTTGAGAAATTCAAGATCAATTTCATTATGGATAGGGTTGCCATTATTATTGTCATAAGGTCCACGGTAGGTAAAAGCTCCCATAACCACGCCGGAATTTTCGGTAGGTGCTTTGATGCTAAAAGTATAAGTACCGTAGCTGTAATAACCGTTAGTGCGATATTCAGGGCCTATGGTGGTTTCTGAACAAAGCGTTGATGAGACCAGATTTAAGGTGCCTATGCCATTATTACGAGCAAATTGCGAGCTTTCCCAGCAGGTATCGAAAGGCCAGCCGTTGCTCCAGCCATCCGATGTAGACCATAGGGCGCTGCTCGGCTCGGTGCTCGTCATGTTATCAACAAAGTCAGCTTGGGCAGTTATGGTTAACAACAGGCTGGTGAGCAATGTGCTGATAGGTGTTAGTTTCATCGTGGGTTGGCCTTGATGTGTTTGATTAAGGAATCGTATTTGGGTGTACTGGTTTGGTTCATATTTTCCAGCGCACCCCAGCTACCATAACGACCGTACTGGCCCATACTGGAAAAGTTGATGAACAAATCTCCGCCGGCAATATCACGCCAGTTGTTAAGATACTGCTGATAAACAGGTCCCATACGCGGATCGCGGTTGGCGGTGGTGAACAACATGGTCAACTTGGCATTGTTGATAAGATTGCCTACCCCAACAATATGTTGGCCGCCTTCATACGCCAGTAAGCGCAGGTTGCGGTTCTTGGCCAAAGTGGCATATTGCTGCGTCCACAGTTTGGATTGCGCCAATGCGCCGCCCGCAGGACCGCCGGTGATTTGACCGCCGGTATTCAGCTCAGCGAACAGCTTGGCAAGACCACCATCGGCAGCCGTCGTCCAGGCAGTCACTTCGGCTTCAGTATTGGGGCTACCCAAATAATGGCCAAAATACGGAGCCATCGCAACAGCGCCTATCCCGTGCGACTGACAGGGTTTACCCGCTGTCCACAGACTGCAATCCAGTGCAGCACTGACCGTCCAGGTATTGGCAGATTGTGCTGCTAATACGCAAGTGACGCGACCTTCATCACCTTTCCATTCGGCTTTCCAAATGTCACACATTTCCGCCGTGCGCTTGCCATACCAATTGATGCGTTTGGTGTAAGGTGAATCGGTACCGCCGGGCCATAAAGTGAGAGCTTGCTGCTCTACCCAAGTGCCCGCTGGAAATGCGGTGTTCCAGATTTCATTGGCATATTCGACATACACTTTACGGATCGGGTCTAATTGTTGGCGTGCCAGTTTGGCAAACTGGCGGATATAATCATCCGATGCCCGGTGTGGCATATTGACCCAGGCGTCGGCCTTCATTTGATTGGACAACGTTATCGCTACTTCGGCTGGAATCCCCGCCTGATCTGCCCAGCGTGATTTGCTGGGTGTTGAACGGCCAGCCCAATCGACCAATTGCTTTTGAGCGCTGTCGACTACATTGGTGCTGAACGGGTCCATAAACCGAAAAGTTTGGTAGTAGACCAAGGAACGCAAAAACAACGGGTGAAACAGCCGGTCATTGACGGCCGCTTCCATCGTGCGGCAAGCGGAACGGTTACAGACCGGATTGGTTGCCGTCAGGCAAAAAGCCAGCAGGTCATCATCACAGACAACACCGTTGGCTACGACGCGGATATTGCGTAAATAATTGCCGGTACGGTTAGGGTCGGTTTGGGCGATAGTTAATTGGATGCCGCCACCATTGCTCTTGTCGACAGTGATAACATCGCGGCCAGGCTTGGAAAGCGCAGTGTTCTTGCGAGCCCCCAGGCTATAGGTGATAAGCCCTTCGCCATCGTACAGCACGACATAGTCACCGCCAGGACGTAGGCCGTTGAGGTCGTCGCCGTTCAGCAGCATGGTAGCCACTGTACGGTATTGCACACTGCTGTCGGTTGCCGCAGGAAGTGAACGTATCCAGCCGTTGGCATCCAGGTCAAGCTTCGCTTGTTCCCCGGTCTCCCAGACACCAGGC
>SBAV01000389.1 GCA_005239965.1 Methylobacter tundripaludum | reverse complement strand
GAGAACGCAGCTAATAAAGTGACATTAATTGCATTGATCAATGTCTCAGAGCCTTGTGTAAGGCTTAATATGTCCTTTTATTAGTGGAGTCCTCTATAACAAATCCTTATTGCAAATTTATCAGCCTAAAAATACAATGCGTTTAAGGTACATTCTATGAGAATGTAGGGCTTTTCAAAGCGCAAGCCGCAGAAAAAACTGGATTGGATTCAATTCAAGATTTCCACCACATACAGAAAACTGCCACAGGGCGTCTTTTATTCCTTCTGATACGGCTGATTATCTCGACAACAACCCACTTGGGAAGAATACATTATGACAGACTATAAAAAGTACCATTGCCTGGAATGCGAACATATTTATGATGAAGCCAAAGGCGATCCTGACAGTGGTTTTGCGCCGGGGACACGTTGGGAAGACATTCCCGATGACTGGAGCTGCCCAATTTGCGGCGCTCCGAAAAGTTTTTTTAAGCTGATGGAATGAAAAGCTTGTTTATCCCGTAATTGGGATTTTATTGATTAGTACTGCCGAGGAAAGCCCGGCATTTATTGCGCCATAATGTTGCGAATCCTTGCGTCATCGCAACATACGAGCTAATTTACAGCGACTTATACAGTTTTAATGCTTCAGTTAACAAATCAGATGCAGTTTTGACATCGCCTTTTTTAGAACTGATTTGTCCTTGAATTACAATGGCGTTGGCCTGTTTTACGATGGCTTCATTGCCTGTAATTTGTTCTCCAGATGAACGCGCCGCCTTGATATGTAAGTTGGAGGCGGCAAAATCGCTTTTGTTGACTTCAGCTATAGCACTTTCAACATGCGAAATCGTCTCATTGATGCTTGCCGCTGAACTGTTAACCGCTTCTTCTGCGAAAGCCAATGTGCCGCTGATGCTCAAAGAAATAGCCATAAAGCAGGTTAACGCTGTTTTTTTAATGAGATTCATAATTTTATAAAAACCTTGGGGTGGGATTGCCAGAAATTCTGGAAATAAATCATTGAAAAGCGTATAGCTTCTAGTCTTCATCATACAGGATTAATTAATGGCCCATACGACTACATTTGATAATGTGAATGTCTCCAAAGATAGATCCATTCAATAGGAATGCATAAATAGGACGAGCCCATAATCCTAAAGTTCCTCGCCACCGTTAGAAAATCTTATAATACTGCCACGGCGACATCGACCCTTCTTAAATTCAGGGACTATTATTAATTATCCATGCCAACTTTCTTAAAAGCATTATTACTGTTTGTGCTGTCGTTGGACCAAGGTTATGCTGACGAAGTATTAGCCAAAATCACCGCGCGTCTAGTGAAAACGCCCCTAGCAGAAGGCCGTTTTCAACAGGAAAAACGCCTGAAGATTTTGCGCAAACCATTAATCTCCACGGGCACATTCACCTACCATCAAAGCAAGGGCGTCATCTGGAAAACGCTAACGCCGATGCCATCGCTACTGCTGGTCAATGAGGCACATTTGGTGACCGGCCAAGGCGAGCAAGCCGTACCGCCAGCTTTTGGCAATGTCTTTAAAGCGCTATTGGGCGGGGAATTAAACCGTCTAACCGAAAGCTTTGACATCACAGGAAAAGAACAAAAATCATCCTGGCAGTTGCAACTCACGCCTAAAGATGAGTTATTGAAGAAAGTTATCAGCACTATTTTATTGACCGGCGACACTGAGCTGCGCCAATTGGAACTACAGGAAGTGAATGGTAATCTGACACGGATCGGCTTTACGCAAATCACTCATCCCGACCACTTAAGCAGCGAACAACAATCTGATTTTGAACGTTTATCACCCTAAAGTCACCGCAGGGCTTTGGCTGGCGATTATACTGGCCATCGCTGCGCTTGGCAGCCAGTTATTGACCAAAGACTGGCTGGAAACAGGTTTTTTGGCACTATTACCCGCCAGCGAACAACAGCCGGAAATCGCCAAAGCCATCCAGCAACATAATGAGCTGCTCAATCGCAAAGTGATTTGGCTGACCGGTGCCGCAAATTCAAAAACCGCGATTGCAAAGGCGCGGCAACTTAAACAACAGTTGGAGAAAAGTCGCCTGTTTAGCTCGATTTTGCTGGAGTTGCCGCAACAGAAGATGGCCAAACAATATCAACAGTTATTTCCCTACCGCTACCAATTGCTGGATGCACAGACAAAACGCACGCTGGCCAGTCATCCCAAAGACTTGCTCACCCAAAATCTGGAAACACTGTATAGCCCGATGGGACAGATAATGGCAGCTGATCTTGAACACGATCCGTTGTTATTGTTCAGCCGTTATTTTAACGCGCAAAACCCGATCAAGCTGGCCGTAGAGCAAGGCGTTGTTGTCCTGCGTGATACTAACAAGTTTTGGGCATTACTACTGACAGATCTGGAAGATTCGCATTTACAGCTGGATAAGTTGGAAACCTTGCTGACGTTAGTTGACATGGCAAACACGCAAGTGCAAGAAACTGGCGGTGAATTGATGGTTACCGGGATGCCGTTGTTTACGGCGCGGGGCTCGGATTCTGCCAAACAGGAAATTTCAACGGTAGGTGTTGGCTCCAGTGTTGGTATTATTATTTTGCTGCTGCTGACTTTTCGAAGCTTAAGGCCCTTGCTGCTATCGTCCCTGGCAATAGCCAGCGGGCTGTTTGCGGCACTTGTCGTGAGCGTGGTTGTTTTTGGCAAGATACACATTATTACCCTGGTTTTTGGCGCCAGCCTGATTGGCGTCGCTGATGATTATGCAATACATTTTGTTTGTGACAGCTTCGGTGCCAAAAACTGGAAACCCCGTGAGGGCTTGCGTTATATATTTCCTGGTCTGCTTATCGGTTTATTAACCAATCTGTTAAGTTATGTGGGGCTGGTATTTTCGCCTTTTCCGGGCTTACAGGAAGTCGCGCTGTTTTCAGCCATCGGCCTGTTGGTCGCATGGCTGACCGTGGTTTTGCTGTTCCCGTTATTGCTGACCGGCTTTAAACCCGATCACAAACCTGTCATTTTGAAAGTCGCCAACTACTGGCAACAGCATTGGCCTATCTGGTTGTTAAAAAATCGGCGCTGGTTGATTCCGCTGTTGGTGATTTTTATAGTGGGTGGTCTTTGGCAGCTGTCGCCGCGCGATGATGTGCGCCTGTTGCAGTCTGCTCCCAGCGATTTAATGAAAACCGCCGATAAAATCAAACAATTATTGCCAATGAGCCAGGAAAACCAGTTTTTCCTGGTTTCAGGGCGCGATCTCAATGATTGGCATCAGAATGAACAACGGCTGCTTGAACAGCTGAAATTATTAACGCAGCAGCATAAACTGACGCTTTACCAAGGCCTCAGTGATTATTGGCCAGATCAGCGCAGCCAGCAGATGAATTACCAGTTGTTAGACAAGACCCTGTATCAATCCGGTTTGCTGAAGCGCTATATGACGGAACTGGGTTTTAGTAATACAGCCATCAACAGCGAACTCAAGCAGTTTGCTGATGCTAAAACCAAGTCGATTGCATTGCCTGATTGGCTGGCAACTGCCGATGAAACAAAGCAGCACTTATGGTTGGGATGTGATCCAAACCGCTGCCTCAGCATGGTTTCATTAACCGGAATCACCGGCTTATCGGCATTATCTTCGCTACAAAATTTGCAGGGTGTCGCCTGGGTCGATCAGGTTGAGCAATTGTCTTCATTGTTTGCGCGTTATCGGGTTAAGGTCAGCACGTTATTGACCGGCGCTTATTTATTGGTTTTTGTAGGATTTGGGCTAAGATTTGGCTGGCGCAATGCATTGGCCATCATCTCAATTCCCATTATTGCGACGCTGGTTTCTTTGGCGATGATGGGCTGGTTTAACCAATTGTTCAGCCTGTTCAATTTATTCGCGCTATTGCTGGTGTTGGGTATAGGCATTGATGATGCCGTTTTCTTTTTTATGGCCGACAATTCCGGGAAATCGGCTGCTGCGAATGATGAAAACAAGCGTGCCAGTATTTCGCTGGCGGTTACGTTATCGGCGTTAACCACCTTATTGGCTTTTGGCTTATTGGCGGTCAGTCCTACCGAAATTGTTCATGCCTTTGGATTTACTGTGGCGGCGGGTATTTTTACTGCGCTGGTGTGTTCGCCGCTGGTTGGGCACAGGGATAAGCAACACGACAATCGCCACCTTTAACTTTAGGCTTACTGCCCATGCATTGTAGAGACGCAAAATCTTGCGTCTCTACTACGGCGGCTCTAAATCTTCTCCAATAATAAACTGCTGTTCTGCATAAATATCCCAGATGACCTTTAAATCAACCCGCACGAGTTTCATCATTATCATCAGTCTTGTCGTTCTGTTGCGTGTCTTTTCCGGAATCAGCCTAATGTGGTTGCTGCTGCCTGGCGCGGCTTTTTTATTGGCGCTGATTTATGGTTCGGCCAATATCCAAGCCAACTTTTTCGCCCCCGCCCTGTGTTGCGCGAACAGTACAGAGAAACAAATTGCCTTGTCATTTGACGACGGACCAAACCAGGAGTACACCCCACAAGTGCTATCAACATTAGCGCAGTACGGAGCCTTGGCCACTTTTTTTGTCATCGGAAAAAACATACAGGGTAACGAAGGCATTTTGCAACGAATCGATGCAGAAGGACACAGCATCGGCAACCACACTTACACGCATTCATTTTTTATTGACTTTAAAAGTGTGCGAGGCTTTAAAAATGAACTAACCCAAACCACGGCGTGTATCTTCAAAGTCATCGGTAAACGGGTGAAATTATTCCGGCCACCTTACGGAGTGACGACACCCCATCTTGTCAAAGCTTCACAGGCTTTAAATTACACCATTGTCGGCTGGAACATACGTTCATTCGACACAATCGCCAATTCCGCACAAACTATCGTCCAACGTGTACAATCACAAATAAAACCGGGCGCTATCATTCTGTTTCATGATACTTCGGATAAAACCATCCAGGCATTGAAACAAACGCTTGATTTTGCGAAACATAATGGCTATAAAGTTGTCACTGTAGAACAGCTTTTGAAGATTAATGCCTATGAATGACAGAAAGGTCGGCAATTTCTTGCTAGCATTATCACTTCATCTTTTTTCAGCACGATTACCGTATCACTTACGGAACAAGGTTTAAAAATATGACGATTCGTTACAGTCACTCTTTAAAATTGACTCTATTGGCCAGCGCAGTGTTGGCGGGATGCGCGGGAACCCGGCAACTGGCCGTTGATTATCCCACTGGCGAAAGCAATGATCCAAAATCCGCGCAATCCACCAAGGCGCATCCATTTCAGGCTTTGCCGGGTTTTCAGTCCATTGATGGCGACGATTATTATGTGCGCCTGATTTCCGAATTTGACTTTAAGGGCGACAACGTCTTAAAAAGCGGTTGCGACAGCATTACGCCGTCTTATAAGAAGAGTGATTTGTCTTCCGCGCTGATTTTCAATGTCCGCAATAGTGGTCTCAAATTTAATAACCAAGCCGCCGGTTTTTCCTATCAGGCGGCCACAGGGAAATGTAATTTTAAGTTTGATGCCAAAAAACTGAACTTAACCCCTTGGATGCGCCTGGATTCCGGTAAGGAAACTCAGGTTGACTACAGTGTGTATTCCAGTGCCAATAGTGATGTCGATGTTGCAGGAATAGTCAGCAAGGTGTCAACAGCCAGCAATCTATTGGCGTTTACCGGTGTCGGTATGGGGGTTGCAGTGTTGGGGCAGTTTGCAGGGCAATGGCTGAATAACCGTCAGCAAGCCCAAGCTGCGCCAGTCACGTCGACCACTGCAAACAACAGCACAGAATCGCATTCTCTACCCGCTATTGTAAGCTACTCCGGTAAAACCGGCACCCTGAAGGAGACCGTATTTAAGGTTTATGCAGTTGCCGAAGGCGGCATCAATATCCTGCGTTCGGACACCAAGCCGTTGGGCGAATTAAGGATTTATCCAGAAATTACCCCGTCTTTACTGCTCAAGACCAAAGCCGATGGCATACCGGATGCACGCGACCTATCCTTGAATGAAATCAGTTATTTGCCTGTAAAATCGGCAACCGGCGACATTAATTTGCAGCAACTAATCGAGCAGTCCAAACACCCTGAAAAACCCAATCTAAAACCAGACTGGGCTAACTACGATGATGTGCAAAGCAATTGCCGTAAATTGAAGCTGGTCATGAAAGATCTAGGCTTTAATAAATTTGACCGCAATGCCTATATTTATTACTTTCTGGCCAATAACAACGACTGGAAAAATTACAACATCAGCGCCCAAAAAATCCAGGCTAATAACATCAATGCGAAGACGCTACAGGGTTATCGCAGCAAAAATTTTGACAACTGCCTGGCTGCGGATGACTACACGGTGATGAAGGCGATGGGGCTACCCGTCAACACAGAATCTGACTGGACGCAAATGGGCGATACCAGCCAGAAACAAGAACAGTTTTTCATGCCGCTTAAATCGATAGAACGGCAACTGGTTGCTGTGCTTAAAAATCCCAATAAGGCAGAAATGGAAAGCCAGATTTTCCCCTTGTTGAATACGGCAAAAAATGGCGATGGCTCGGTGTTGCTGCAAAACCATTTAGGTGATTTTGGCCTGGAGAAATTATTGCAGCCTGCGCCTGCTGTTACGTCAGCGTCAGCCCCGCCTGCCGGGCAAGCTACGCCGGTTGTGACAGCACCAGCAACGTCAGTGCCCGCGGCTATCCCTGGCGAAGGCTTGATTATCAATGCCCATCAGCTGGTACAGGTTTTTTCGGGTTTGGCCATTAGCGAGCTGAGCTGCGCGCGTGTTATACCTGAACTGCTGGGTAAACAAACCGGCAATATCGGCATTTTGTTATTTACCACTCAGGCAGGAAGTCCGCGCGCTAAAGGCGGGGCGATGGAATTTGAGTTTTCCGGTGGCAAAATCAACCGCATTGCCTTTCAATTGCCTACCTACCGTGATTTTGAACAGGATGTGATCGACCATCCTGAAGTGGGCGGTTGCCGCATTGATCCGGCGTTTTTGGCAAAACTGCACTGATGCAGATTTGAGTAGAGACGCAAAATTTTGCGTCTCTACGGTATTTCGACAATAGCGCTAGGGTGGCGAAGCAACATGGAAAATCCGCCTCGGTTTCGATTTAACCAACCGCGCACTTCCAGATTTTTCCTCAGGTAGTGATTCACATCAGGAAATAAAAACAGCCATTTGCGTTCAATACGCGCTTCAAACGTATCTGAAAATTCCAGATACACTGATTTTTTGGTGTTACGCACATTGCTCACTTTACCCACCAAGCGTGTCCAGCCACTGTGGCCAGCTTCACTGAGGCTGCTTACTGGTTGAGGCGCATATTCGGGGCGATGCCAAATCCCTGCTTTGGCTTGTTCTGCCTGGCGCTGTGCCGCTAATAGTTCATTGGTATAGAGAAGATTGGGCGGGTAAATGCTGACTTCTGCCAGTCCGGCTTTTACCAGGTCCAGATTGATATGTTCCTTGTTTTCAGTAAACAGATGTGCCAGCGTTCTTTTGTATTTATCGGTTAATTCTTCATCGGTTTGCAGGCGAATTTTGGTGTTTTGCAGCTTATGGATTAGCCATTGTTTGGCTTCATTGCCACCCGCATCAGCTTGTTTGTCTCGGTGCTGCACTTCCGGCGTATTTATCCCCAGTAGCCGAATTTTGCGGCCATCTTCCAGTACTACCGTATCGCCATCGTAAACGGTTTTGATTTTGTAAAATCCGTAACCGGGTTTTAGGGTGATTTTTTTGGCGTCCGGGTGTGTGCGATCAGAGAAATGCTTATGGCCATCGGTATCCTGCCACTCGTAGATTTCCGCATAAGTCCATAACGGTAGGCACAGCAATAAAACTAATATTTTTCGTGGGTTAGGCAAAAACGTCATCGTAATTTTGGGGTTTGAGTGGTCAGTAAACGCACAAATACAGCACTTGGTTTACGTTGAAGTGCTTCCCGTGTTCCTGAAAGACATTCTCTGTACATACTTGTGCTGCTATTTGCCTGTGGGGTTTCCTTATACGTCTTTGGGATAATCAACTAATGGCTAATTGTATATTTTTTATTAAAACGTCATCCTTTGTCAGGCGTTGCCGTAAGCCGTTTCTCACAAATGT
>SBAV01000545.1 GCA_005239965.1 Methylobacter tundripaludum | reverse complement strand
GTTTCGACTGGGTCTGCTGGCCCAAGCCGAATCCCAAGTTTTCCCTGATGATTTAATAGCTGTGGTTTTTCATTTTCCCATCGCGCCAAAGAAACAGTGATGTCGCCTTCTGCGCCCAACGGGTCATTTCCGGCAATATATTGCCAACCGTTATCCACAATTTGATTGTTTTTAATTATTTTCATAAACCCGTTCCTTAAAGGGCGTAATGCCAACGCGTTTTACCATGTCCAGAAATGACTCATCATCCAGGCGTTGTTGAACATAAACTTCCAGGATAGTTGTAATGGTGCCAGTGACTTCATCTTTAGCAACCGCAGGCCCCAAGCGTTCACCAATGGCAGCTTCATTTTCTGATGAGCCGCCCAAAGTGATTTGATACCATTCAACACCTTTTTTATCCACGCCAAGTATGCCGATATGGCCGACACTTTGGTGGGCGCAGCCGTTCATACAACCGGATATATTGATTTTTAAGTCGCCGATGTCATGAAGATAATCCATATCATCCAGCGCTTCATTGATTTCTTTGGCGACACTGATTGAACTGGCATTGGCCAACGAGCAAAAATCAAGGCCTGGGCAGCAAATCATGTCTGTCGCCTTGCCAATATTGGGGGTAGCCAGTTTCAAGGCGTCCAGTTGTTGCCAAAGTGCAAACAAGTCGCCCTGTTTAACGTCGGCAAACAGCAGGTTTTGCCGATGCGTGACCCGGATTTCTCCAAAACTGTACTGGTCAGCAAAATCAGCGACTGCGTCCAGTTGCTGGTCGGTCATATCGCCTGGCGGCGTGTCCGGCGCTTTTAATGACAGGAAGACAGCATGATAGCCGGCCACTTTGTGGCGGGCCGTATTGTACTTGCACCACGTTGCAAACGCTTTGTTTTCAGATTGGTGCGCAGCAAGTTGTGTGTCTTGACCGGCGTTTGGGTCGTAAGCGGGCGGCGTAAAATGGGTTTTTACGGCGGCTACGCGTTCAGCGCCGAGTTCCCTGCCATCTTTAATGAGTTGCCATTCGGCTTCAACCATATCGGTAAATTTTTCCAATCCCGTTTCCCTGACCAGAATTTTAATGCGGGCCTTGTACATGTTGTCACGACGGCCAAACAGGTTGTAAATGCGTAGTATGGCCTCAAGGTAGGACAACAAATGCTTTTGTTCCAGAAACGGCCTAATGGTTTGGCCTATGACGGGTGTACGCCCCAAGCCCCCCCCAACCAGTACTTTGAAACCTATTTCACCGGCATCGTTCTTGACTAAATGCAGGCCAATGTCATGGAACTGTGTGGCAGCCCGGTCATGCACTGCGCCGCTGACGGCAATCTTGAATTTGCGCGGCAAGTAGTCAAATTCAGGGTGCAAGGTTGTCCACTGACGGATGATTTCGCAGTAAGGGCGCGGGTCTTCAATTTCATCGACACAAACACCGGCCAGGTGGTCAGAGCTGGTGTTGCGCATACAATTGCCGCTGGTTTGGATGGCATGCATTTGCACGCTGGCCAATTCTGCCAGTATATCAGGCACCTCTTCAAGCTTGGGCCAGTTGTACTGGATGTTTTGCCGCGTGGTGAAATGACAGTAGTTTTTGTCGTATTTACGGGCAATATGCGCCAATTTACGAATTTGCTTGGAATTTAACAAGCCGTAAGGCCCTGCAACCCTCAACATCGGTGCATGGGTTTGGATATAGAGGCCGTTTCTCAGGCGCAATGGCCGAAACTCATCCTCTGAAAGTTCGCCTTTTAAAAAACGTTCGGTTTGTTTTCTAAATTGGGCGACGCGTTCATCAACAAGTCTTTGGTCAATTTCGTTGTATTGATACATGATTAAGCTTTACAGAAAGGCTGTTTGAGTATGTTTAATGACAACGGGTAATCATATACCGCAAGGCATAAAATGACAAAATTTATTCTATAATGGTAAGATTACAAGTTAATGTTTAATTTTTCGATTGATATAATTCTAAACAGTTTAATAAGGGGAATGTGGTGCGATCGTTATTGGTTTTGTTGGGGGTGCTGTTATTGCCAGAAATAGCCATGGCTGCTGAATTTGAGAGTCTTGGTCTGACGGGAACGCAACGCGGTATTTACACGGTTTTGATTTTTATTATTGCCTATGGCTTTGTAATGACCGAGGAATTTACCCATTTGCGTAAATCCAAGCCGGTTATTTTGGCGGCTGGCATTATTTGGGCGCATGCGGCAGTTTTGGCTGCCCAAGCCGGTGTTTCGGCTGAAGACATGCACAAAGCGTTTGAGTACAACCTGAAAGAATACGCTGAATTGATGTTGTTTTTGCTGGTGGCGATGACTTACATCAACTCCATGTCTGAGCGTAATGTGTTTGAAGCTTTGCGTTCCTGGTTGGTCAGAAAACAGTTTGGTTACCGCAAATTGTTTTTGATTACTGGCGTTATCACGTTCTTTTTGTCGTCGGTTGCCGATAACCTGACGGCTGCGTTGTTGGTAGGGGCTGTGGTGATGGCGGTGGGTGCAGACAACCCCAAGTTTGTCAGTATTGGCTTTGTCAATTTAGTGGTGGCGGCCAATGCCGGCGGCGCTTTTTGTCCTTTTGGCGACATCACTACGCTGATGGTTTGGCAAGCTGAATATGCTGAATTTTTCGATTTTTTCAAGCTGTTTATCCCATCATTAGTTAACTATGCTGTGCCGGCAGCTGTGATGTATTTTGCCGTGCCTGATGAGCAACCCAAGGAATCCAGTGAAGCGGCCGTGCAATTAAAAACGGGTGCCATTACCATTTGCCTGATGTTTTTGGGCACAATTGCCACTGCCGTTAGCTTTAAGCAGGTTTTACATTTGCCACCTTTTATGGGCATGATGGTAGGCTTGTCTGTATTGATGCTGTATGGCTATTTTCTGAAAGTCAATTATCGGGTTGAAGGCGAAGAAGGCTTTAATGTTTTCAATAAAGTTCGCCATGCTGAATGGGACACCCTGCTGTTCTTCTTTGGCGTAGTTTTTTCAGTAGGTGGCTTGGGTTATATCGGTTATCTGGAATTGCTGTCTAGCGCCATGTATGAAACCTTGGGCGCCACAACAGCCAATATCCTGGTCGGATTGATTTCAGCGATTGTTGATAACATTCCGGTTATGTTCGCCGTGCTAAATATGAATCTGGATATGGATTTGTATCAATGGTTGCTGGTAACTTTGACTGCGGGTGTGGGTGGTTCGTTATTGTCGGTTGGTTCTGCCGCAGGTGTTGCTCTTATGGGGCAATCTGACCACAAATATACCTTCTTTAGCCATTTGAAATGGACCCCTGCCATTGCCGGAGGTTATGTCGCCAGCATTGTGGTGCATTACCTGATTAATGGTTAATAGCCTGATTTAACACTGATTTAGTTAAGCTCTTTTCGGATAGGATCGGGATCAGACTGTGATCCCGATTTTGTTTTATCCACCAATTCAATGCTACCTTGCCACGTAGGTAGGCGCTAGTTTTCTACTAAAGTTATCACTATCTTACCAATCCTATTAATTTAACGCAGTGGTAGCGCGTCTTACCCCGTTCTCAGAGGCATTCCATGACAGATAAAATGAATATCCGGCAGGCGTTCTTTAATCGGCGCATGCTGATTTGCATATTCACAGGCTTCAGTTCCGGTTTGCCGCTGTATATCCTGATAAGCCTGGTACCCGCCTGGTTGCGTACCGAAGGCGTAGACTTAAAAGCAATCGGCTTATTCGCGCTCATACAATTGCCGTTTACCTGGAAATTTCTTTGGGCGCCGCTGTTTGACCGCTATATTCCGCCGCTAGGGCGGCGGCGCGGCTGGTTACTGATTGCCCAAATCGCCTTGTTGCTGATTATTCCGGCTTATGGCTATTTGAACCCCAAGCTGGATTTATGGGCTATCGCCTATTTGTCTGTGATTGTCGCTTTCTTTAGCGCCTCGCAAGATATTGTGCT
>SBAV01000419.1 GCA_005239965.1 Methylobacter tundripaludum | reverse complement strand
GATGCTATAAGCGCATTGTTGCCGCAACGTATTGACCGCTTCCGCCAAATTCACCGCTTGCTCAATCGCCAAGGCTTGCAGTTGTTTGGCGGCTTTGCTTATTGCTAATTTATCACCACGATAAGCATTCATAATCGCGGTAAAAGTCAGCAACTGGCCAGGCGAGTAATCATTGATGGTCGTCGTCACCTTACGAAAGGTATTACGCGCATCAATCATCAGGATTTTATCTTTGTTAGCGTCTGCTTTACCTTTATCTAAAAACCACACATGGCACGGCAACGAGCGGGTATAAAAAAAGTTATTGCCCACCGCCACAATGCAATCCACCGCGCCCGTTTCAATCAACCTTTGGCGAATGGCCTTCTCGCTGTTACCGGCATCCGTTGCCGAACTCGCCATAACAAAACCCGCGCGGCCTTTAGCGTTAAGGTAATGGTAAAAATACTGTATCCACAAATAGTTGCCGTTGTCGGCTTTGGGTATACCGACATCCTTAAACAAGCGCGGATCAGTTTTAACGTAATCGTTGCCTTTATCAACCTTATTGACGTTAAACGGCGGATTAGCCATCACAAAGTCGCATTTTTCCACCAAGTCGTGCGGATCGGTGTAAAAGCTGTTGCTTTCGATGACTTTGCCTTCAATACCGTGGATGGCAAGGTTCATTTTCGCCAGCTTGGCGTTGTTGGATTTGAGTTCAGTACCGTAACATTTGATGGTTTCATTGATGTTTTTGCCGCCATGTTCTTCAATAAAATGCCCGGTTTGTACAAACATACCACCAGAACCACACGCAGGATCATGAATAATGCCGTGGTCAGGTTGAATCAAATTGACGATCAATTGCACCAATGACGGCGGCGTAAAGAACTCACCGCCTTCCTGAGCACCTGCGCCGCTCATGGAGAATTTCATCAAAAAATATTCGTAGATGCGACCAAACACGTCGCCGGTCAGACTTTTTACTGCATCCTTGTTGAATACTCGAATCAATTCACGCAGTAAATTCTCGTCCAATTCCTGGTAATTTTTCGGCAATATACCGGCCAGATCGGCATATTCGGCTTCAATCAAGCTCATGGCATTGTTGAGTGCTTCGCAAATGCCAACACCTTCGGGCAGATTGGCGAGATAGTCATATTGCGATTGTTCTGGCAACAGCATGGCTCCTGCCGCTAAATAATGGTCTTTAGTGGGTTTTTGTTTGCCACGCGGGGTTTCCGGCATAGCCGCTTCAACCGATTTCTTGACCTGTTCATAACGGTTTTGCGCATAACGCAGCAATATCAAGCCCAGTACGGGGTCTTTGTATTCCGCCGCTGTCAGTTTGGAATTGGCGCGCAAATTATCGGCGCTTGCCCAGAGTTCAGTTTCAAGTTGTTTGATTTGTTGTTGGTTCATGCAGGGGCTGGGATTCCTTGGATTTCTATGCGCTTAGATTGCGTTCCATTATTAGGAGCTATTGATTCGTCTTGGTTAGATTGATTTGGCAATGCGTATTCGTTATTGTGCTGCTGCGTTGTACGACTGGTTTTATTCTTCAGCAGTTACAGCCTATCGTTGATTTTTATTGATTATGTCAATCATAGCGCTAAAACAAAGTTACCGGTGGCACGTTGGCTGAGTAGATCGTAAATCATGCTGTTTTCAATCCTATCCCCAAAAATAGTGGATGTAAACGAATCTTGATGTATTCCGCTGGATATAAAAAAACCCGCTAAGCCATACAGCTTGCGGGTTTCTTGTTGTTTGGTGGCGGAGAGAGAGGGGTTCGAACCCTCGATACGTTGCCGTATACACACTTTCCAGGCGTGCGCCTTCGACCACTCGGCCATCTCTCCTGCTTTCTTTGGTTAGCTAATAATTATAAGTTATCCCTTTTATTTATGCTATGGATATATTTAAGCCAAAGCATCCAATTCAGCCCAGCGCAGGAAAACCTGTTCCAGTTTTTCCTGCGTGTCTTTCAGGTCGTCCATTATTTTAGTGATAGCTTGCGGATCTTGTTTATAAAACGCGGGGGAATTCATTTGCTGGGTCAATTCCGTCTGTTTTTTTTCTAAGTCTTCAATCACAGAGGGTAAGCTGTCGAGTTCCTGCTGTTCTTTAAAGCTGAGTTTTTTCTTTTTGGCAGGAGTGGCAGGGCGGGTGGTATCTTGTTTTACAGGCTTTGTCGTTTCAGGCGTTTTTTTTGCTGCGGTTTGTTTTCGCTGTTTATCATAAGCCATCCAATCACTGTAACCGCCGATAAATTCATCTACTGTACCGCTACCATCCAGAACAAGCACGCTCGTCACCACGTTATCGAGAAAGGCACGATCATGGCTGACGATTAACAACGTGCCATCATAGTTGACCAATTTTTCTTCGAGCAATTCCAGGGTTTCCAAATCCAGATCGTTGGTGGGTTCGTCCATAACGATAAGGTTGGCGGGTTTGGTAAATAAGCGTGCCAGCAATAAGCGATTTTTTTCGCCACCGGACAAGCTTTTTACCGGTGACCGCGCTCTGCCCGGTGCAAACAAAAAATCGCCCAAATACGACATGACATGGCGTTTGTTACCGGCAATTTCCACAAAATCATTGCCATCGGCAATGGTATCAACCACGCTCATTTCAGGATCGAGTTGATCGCGCAACTGGTCAAAGTAGGCAATTTCCAGTTTTGTGCCTTGCTCTACCGTACCGCTATCAGGTTGGAGTTGTTGCAACAATAATTTCAACAGCGTTGATTTGCCCGCGCCGTTTGCGCCAATCAAACCGATTTTGTCGCCACGTTGAATCAAGGTGGAAAAGTCCTTAATGATAGGTTTGTCGCTATAGCTAAAGCTAATGTTTTTAACTTCAATGACTTTTTTTCCGGAGGTTTCACCTCTATCCAGCGCCAGCTTGGTAGTGCCTAGCACATTACGGCGCTGCGCACGTTCTTTACGCAATGCCTCCAAAGCCCTAACACGGCCTTCATTGCGGGTGCGCCTTGCTTTAACACCTTGCCGTATCCATACTTCCTCTTCGGCCAGTTTTTTGTCAAATTCGGCGTTCTGGTTGGCTTCATCTTCCAATGCCGCAGCTTTGCGGGTTAAATAATCGTCGTACGGCCCCTGCCAGGACACCAGATTGCCACGATCCAAATCAACAATACGGGTAGCCAATTTTTGCAAAAAGAACCGGTCATGGGTTACAAACAACACCGCGCCCTGGAAATTAAGCACCTGCTCTTCCAGCCAGGAAATGCTTTCAAAGTCCAGATGGTTGGTGGGTTCATCCAGCAATAATACTTCAGGATCTATGACCAAAGCCCGCGCCAAAGCCACGCGGCGTTTCCAGCCGCCCGATAAGTCATCAATTTTCAGTTCACCAGGCAATTCCAGGCGACTTAAGGTTGCCTCAACCCGCTGTTGGAAATGCCAACCATTATGCGCTTCCAGTTTATGCTGTAAATCGCCTAACTCATTCAAGGCATTGCTATCATTTGCATCCATCGATAACGACAGCGCGTGATAACGGGTAATCCATGCCCCCAGCTCACCCAAACCACCGGCTACAGCATCATAAATGGTTGCATTTTCGCTAAACGTTGGTGCTTGCTCCAGCCATGCCAGGCGTAATTCAGGTTGCCGCCAAATATCGCCGTGGTCGGCATGCACTTCACCGGCAATAATTTTCATTAAAGTGGATTTGCCTTCACCATTACGACCTAACAAGCCCACTTTTTCGCCGGCATCCAGTTGAAAGTTGACATTTTTTAATAAGGCATGCAGTCCATAAGCGATGGAAATGTTGCTTAAGCGTAGTAAGGGCATAATGAGATTTCTTCAGGTAGGGACACAGTCATTGGGCGGCTATTATAGCGGACAATGACTTGGTGCCCGAATGGAAATTCTGAAAGCCTTGCCAGTTAAGCCTTTGTTTGGGCAATCAACATGGGAAATATTTATTTGGTTCATTATCCGTTCAGGTTCGGCTTGATAAGCTATGACCGTGAAAAAGTTAGCCGTATTTCCCAGCTAAATTTTAAGCATCATGTAGTGTGTGTTCTATAATTTTGTTTTTATGGGAAATTTTGAGGAGGTCAGTCCAAATAGCTGTACTCTTTAGTTTAAATCTGATGATTTATTTTATTGCGACTGCACAGTATGTTGTCGCTTTTACATTACCGAGGAATATATTATGCAAAACAAAAAGTTGTTGATGATTTCATTGTTGTTGGTTTCTGGTTCAGTATTCGCGGATCAGACCGTTGTGGAAGGTGCAGCGGCAGTCGGACAGGCTATGGATAAAGTAGAAGCTGTAAAAGATGTAGTGGCTAATCCAGGCGATGCAGCGGCAAAAGCGGTTAAAGAAAAGGCTGCAGATACTGTACAACAAGCCATACCAGCGGTTGAAGCGCCAAAACCAGTTGCAACGCCTGCAACAACAGATAGCGCAACGAAAGAAGCCACTCCTGCAACAGATGCTGCCACAGCGGCCCCCGCACCTGCACCAGCCGCCACTGCGCCTAGCAAAGGTAAAAGTAAAAGTAAAAAAGTTGGCAAAAAACATCACAAGCGCCACCATTAATTCCAAAATTCCAGACTGAACCGCAGAAAATACGGGACACATTGGTCATCAAGATGTTATATATTAGCCAAGGTGTTTGGCGATTATGACAAAGGGATGGATTGCTGATGTGTTTTCGTGGTCTGCGTGTTCGGTTTCTCCGGCTTATCGCGTAGTTTGAGAATGTCTTGAGCTACTGCTGTTTCCATTCCTGTTCTTTGTAGCACCCTTCAAAAATCTAATTATTTATCACTGCTGGTGCAGTTATAAAGCCCACTAACACCCTTCTGTCACGGGGAGTTCTTTATGCCTGTTAAAAAATACGTACTATCCTTTATTTTGGCGGTATGTGGCGTATGGGCGTTAACGCCATTTACAGCGGCAGCTTTCACTAAAATAGTCGGCGGACAACCCTCACTTTTTAATCAATGGCCGTGGATGGTGGCTTTGGTTAGAAATGGACCTGACAATTATAATGGACAGTTTTGTGGGGGTAGCTTAATCAGTCCGACCTGGGTGGTGACTGCAGCGCATTGCGTTAAAGGGGAGGTTCCCGGCAATATTCGTGTTGTTGCCCATGTGCTGGATTTAAAAAATGATCGTGGGCAATCCCTAGCCGTTAAGCGGATTATTATTCATCCCAAATTTTATATTGTTACGGCTGATGAAAATGAAATCCCCTACAACGATGTTGCGTTAGTGCAATTACAAAAGCCTGTGAGTACAGCACGGGTTTTGTCTTTATACACCGGGAGTTCGGCATTGGTTAATGTGAATGCCACTGTTATTGGCTGGGGGGCTTTATCGGAATGGGATGCGCAGTTTGCGGTATATCCCGAGCATTTGTACGATGCCTCCTTGCCCATTATTTCTAATGGTCTGTGCAAAAAAGTATACGGTGCTACATCCATAACCGATACCATGCTGTGTGCGGGTTTTAGCGATGGTCGCAGCGATACCTGTATAGGCGATAGCGGTGGGCCGTTGGTCATTAAACTGAATAACTGATGTTACGCAGTCCGTAATTTTTGTAATTCAGCATAGGCTATCTGGTTTGCTTTTATGAACAGCTTTGTTCGT
>SBAV01000476.1 GCA_005239965.1 Methylobacter tundripaludum | reverse complement strand
ACGAATAAAACGGCATCATCAACGGCACTAATAATCCAGTCACCAGACAGCCCACTATCAGCCAGCGTACGCGGACACTCAGCGCACCGAGGTCATCGCGCTTCCAGCGCAACAACATACCTAAACCGACAGCCACCGCCAACGGCGCCGTTAACGGAATAAACACGGCATTAAAATACGGCGGCCCTACAGATATTTTGCCTAACCCCAAAGCATCAATCACCAAAGGATACAAGGTGCCCAATAAAATACTGGCGGCCGTCACCACCAGCAAAACATTATTCAGCAAAATAACTGATTCCCTGGAAACCAGTTCAAACGAAGCGCTGCTTTTCACATGAGGAGCCCTGATGGCATACAGCAACAACGATCCGCCCACGACTATGGCCAGAAAAATCAGGATAAACAACCCCCTGGCCGGATCACTGGCAAAGGCATGGACAGACGTCAACACGCCGGAACGCACCAAAAACGTACCCAACAAACTTAAAGAAAACGCAAAAATAGCCAGCAACACCGTCCAAGTTTTAAACACACCGCGTTTTTCGGTAGCGGCCAAGGAATGGATCAGCGCTGTACCCACCAACCACGGCATAAAGGAAGCATTCTCTACAGGATCCCAAAACCACCAGCCACCCCAACCAAGTTCATAATAAGCCCACCAACTGCCCAAAGCGATGCCTAAAGTCAAAAACATCCAAGCGATATTGGTCCATGGCCTTGACCAACGTGCCCAGGCGGCATCCAAACGGCCTTCCAGCAAGGCGGCAATGGCAAAAGCGAACGCCACGGAAAAACCCACATACCCCATGTACAGCATCGGTGGATGAATGGCCAGCCCTGGATCTTGCAGCAACGGGTTCAAATCCCGGCCCTCTTGAGGTGCCGGGAACAGCCGTTCAAATGGATTGGAGGTCAGCAACAAAAACAGGATAAAACCAATGGCCACCAAGCCCATCACGCCTAACACCCTGGCGACGGTAATATCAGGAATATTGCCGCTAAAACGTGCCACCAAGGCCGTCCAACACGATAACACCAAGGCCCACAGCAACAAGGAGCCTTCATGCGCGCCCCACACGCCGGACACAAGGTACAACGTCGGCAAAGCGGTATTGGAGTTACTGGCAACGTACTTGACTGAAAAGTCGTGAACCAAAAAGCTATAGGTCAAACAGCTATAAGAGGCCACCATAAACAACAACTGCGCAAATGCCGCAGGTCTTGCCACAGCAATCCAACCGGCTATCGCCCGCGATGAGCCAATCAGCGGCAAAACGCTTAAAACAATGGCCATGCACAAGGCAAGGATAAGTGAAAAATGTCCTAGTTCTGCAATCATTATTGAACCCTAATTTGATGATTTATTTTTGTATTTTTTATCAAAAAGATAAGCATCAACAGCAAGTATAAAAGCCTCCAGAAACTCTATCGACTCGTTTTTTAAAGAAGATAAGTCTTTAAAGGTCATTGTATTGCAACATTCTAAAAATGATTGGATACCATGCGCTAAACTTATACGTTTATCTTTTATATCCTTTAACTTCTCGCTTGATTTATTAAAATCTATTCCATACTTGTCGGCTATTTCTCTAATTTTTTTAGCATCTAAAATTCCAGATGTTTCACTACTTCTCTTTTCTTTGTCTCTGAAAATTAATTCAACAGCAACATTGTTTCTAATCAGAGTATCAACCATCAATTTTAAATTGTTTAAAACGTTTTCATCCTTATTACCTGTTTCTTTAAACTTTTCATAAAACTGAGCAAGCCAAATTTTTTGAATATTATCACTAGCAGTGTCATACATCAGTTTATCTTCAGTGACTACCTGATGTATTAATTCTAAACATTTTGAAACACTAGCTTCTATCAAATTGTATAGTAATAAAATAGCACTGGATTTAAGTGTACCGGGTAAATCAAAATCAAATTCTTCTCTTCTATCATTTTCATTTGGAAAAATTAATTGTGCTTCTTTTTCCATGATATTTTCTAATAAATGAAAATATCTATTTATTTCGTCAACTCTATCATCGAACTCTTTTTTAATAATTTGCATTATTTTTCTAAAAGTTTATTAGCGACGAAGTCAATTCGTTGTTGCACTTTATCAAGTGCATATACTACTTGAGGATTGCCAAGCCAAGTATTTTTAAAATCTGGTGAGTTTAATATTGCAGAAATTTTTTCTTTTGAACAAGTTATCTCAGGATGTTCCTTAAGAACGACATAAACACCAACAGACAATGCTTCAAATACTACACGCTTGGTTTTTTTTCTATTATTTTCTCTAAAACCGTATTCCGAACAATCTTTGACAAACAGCAATACCTTAAGAATTTTTTGATAAAACTCACTTAATTTAGCGTCCTGCTCAGATTTTTCTAATGCTTTTATTTCCTTATTTTTTTCGTTTAAAAAATCATCCAAAAATTCTTGAACATCTTTTTTTGGAAATTTATTTACATACTCTGTCAAGGCAAAGAACCTAAGTATTAATTCTTGTCTTTCATCCCTGTTTTCAGTCCATTTATCCATCGGGGTTAATTCTTTTAATAGCTCTAACGCATCCTTCCATTCATTGTTTCTTATGCTTTCGTCGCAAAGCTTATAGATAAACTGCGTAAAAATACCATCCGTAATTGTATTTTTACGCAACTGCATAGGTTTGAGTATTTCACTGCCGCGATTTATTCTTTCAAACATGTCTTGTTTGACTTCATCATCTGCATCTTCAGAGAGAACTATCATTCTTAACGGTGTATCAAGTAATTTGCCTTGTCTTGTAACATCCAAATCTTCATATTTGAATCCATTCAAGCAATCCAATTTTTTAAGTTCTTTCAACGTAAGCTTGTTATTACAAAATGCTTCCAATGTTCTAATTCTTTGTGAACCATCCACAATTTCCCATGCGCTGTATTTGTTTTCAGCGACAAATACTAAAGGTATAGGTAAACCTAATATAATAGATTCAATAAACCTTGATTGCCTTACATCATTCCAAGTGAAATCACGCTGATATTCTGGAATGAATAGCACATTACGAAACTTGGTTTTATCTTGATAATCATCATCTTCTTGGTAGTCCAATCCTTTCGCGTATTTGTTTATAATAATTTCAATAGTTAGCTCTCGAATATCATATCTAACGCTTTTACGGCGCTCATATATCTGTTGCTCGGCTTTAGTAATTTGTTCTTTTGTAATCATTAGAAAACCATTAAATATGAAAATAGATTTACGAAACCGTAGATAACTGATTATTTTTTCCCTACAAGCATTATTATTGACCTGTGGTCGATTATTGAACTTTTTGTTTCAAACTTGCCTTAACTTCCGGCGGCATATAATTCTCATCATGTTTAGCCAGCACTTCTTCGGCGATAAACACACCTTGGTCATTTAACTTGCCGTGCGCAACTATGCCCTGCCCTTCCCTGAACAAATCCGGCAATATGCCAGTGTATTCGACCGTCACGTCCTTGCTGTAATCCGTTAATTTAAAACGCACCATCATGCCTTTGTCGGGTCTTTCCACGGTGCCTTTAACTACCATGCCGCCCAAACGGAACAAGGCATCCTTGGGTGCTTTACCCGCGACCACGTCGGTAGTCGAAAAAAAATACATCAAATTTTCGTTGAATGACTTCAAGGCAAATGCCGTTGCCACGCTGGCACCAAGTACCATCAGGGTAATAAGAATCAAGCGTTGTTTTCTGGCTACTTTCATATGATTTATCGTTTTTGCTTTAAAGCTTGCTGACGTAAAAATTGCTTACGCTGAATAACGGGTAGAATGATATTAACGGCCAACACCAGCAAAGTAAGGCCATAAGAGATCCATACGTAAAAACCGTAGCCCCCCATTGTAAAAAATTCCTGTAGGGTCATAACTTAACCTCCATAGCTATCTTGTTTTTAACCCATTGCGAATTACGCTCGCGTAACAGCAACTCAACACGTGCACGCTGCATCAGCGCTATCACATAGTACACTTTAAACGCCAGCGCCATCAGCAGCAACGGTATCAACATGCTGACGTGTATGGAAGGTTTATCCATTTTAGTGACCGTAGGCCCTTGGTGCAGGGTGTTCCACCATTCGACGGAATAGTGAATAATAGGAATGTTCACTACCCCAACTAGGGCCAAAATAGCCACCGCCTTGGAAGCGACACGTTTATCATCCATCGCGTTATAAAGGCCAATTACGCCCAAATACAAAAACAGCAAAATCAGCTCGGACGTTAACCGCGCATCCCATACCCACCAAGTTCCCCACATGGGTTTTCCCCACAAAGATCCTGTCACCAGCGCAATAAAGGTGAAACTGGCGCCGATAGGCGCACTGCTGACTAGCACAACTTCGGCCAGCTTAATGCGCCAGACCAAAGCAATGCCACCCGCCACAGCCATGAGTGTGTAAATAAACAGCGACATCCAGGCACTCGGCACATGGATATAAATAATGCGATAGCTATCTCCCTGCTGGTAGTCCGCAGGCGCAAGATACAAGCCACCGTACAATCCCGCGCCCAGTAACAACGCAAAAATAACCACCAACCACGGCATCAGTCGCTCGGTAAACGCATAAAAATGCGGCGGCGAAGCCATACGATGAAAAAAACGCACTACAGCATCTGGAACTAAAAACATAAGGAGTACTATTTAATATTCTAAGAGTGCTTCAGCAAGCAATTGATTCATATATTTAAAAACGCACCAGCAAAATCCGATGATTACGCCTTACAGTAGGAAGGTATCCAACTGCGTTGGATCATATAATCGGGTACTTCATTAAAATCAAACGATTCGCCGTATTTAATCATCTGTTTAACATCAAACAATTGACCTACTTCGGGAATATCATTAAAAAACATCGTATAAAAAGGTTTAACCAGCCATCTTGAAACTTTCATACCCAGTGGGCCGATAAAATTGCGCCTCTGCCCAACATGGGCAATTTCATCAATAGTGATTTCATCAAGCAGTTCTTTCAAACGATTGCGTACTTCCGGCTCATCTACCAACAATTCATCGAACAAACGGTGCAAATAAAAGTAGTAAGTAACGCCCATCAGCTCGGTCACAAATGCCGGCGTATCCATCAAAAATCCTGGACATTTAGGAAATTGCTCATATATCCATTCCTTAATCGGCCCTAAAGGGACCCACTCCACTTTATCCAAACCACAAGTGCGCAACATTTCATCAAACAACCGTACATGGCAAAATTCTTCAGCCAAATGGACGCGGCTGATTTTATCTTCAACGGTGTGGGAATTGGCCATATTGGGCACCACATCCCAAGCGCCTTTGATGCCAACCCATTCATGCCTGGCAAATTTGTACATACCGGTCAGCATTAAGGTCATCCGATCCAGAGATTTTGGGTCATCTTTCATCTCAACGTAATTGCGATAAAACAATTCAGGATTAGCTAATGGAGTACGCAGCTTAACGGGGTTATCTTTAAAATGCTGGAGCCTGGCACGTTTCTTAGCCAAATCCCTATCTTCCTCAAATAACTCACCACCATGTTGCTGGGTAAATTCCCAATAATTGTCAAAATTGGCTTGCCGCTCCTGCTTGGTAGCCGATGTAAAAATAGAAAGAAACTTAGCAGACCCCATATTCCATTGCTCCAAATTGATGATAATAGACATGTATTCTACGAAAAATTAGCAATGAATACTCCTAAATTTATGAAATATATAATGTCCGGTAAAATAACCACGCCAGCGAACCATCAAATATTCCGTAGCGCGGGTGTATTCAGTGGCACACTAAGGCTTGAGAGGCTGAAGATAAAGGGATTATGGCCATCTGCCGCATTTAAAGACAAAACGACCGCTGTCTTCGAGAAGCAAATGGATTATTAAAACAGGAGGGCAAAATTAAAAAAGGCAGATAACATCTAAACATTCTCAAATTCTCTTGGCGATCCTACCGGCAATACAGTTATTTTTTAATACCAAAATATTTCAAGGTCTTAGCCCACGCCTGACGCGCGACTAGACGACCAATTTTTCGACTTTCAAGATCAGCACTGACAAAATGGATACCGCCATAGCGTCTTGAAATACCGGCTTCAGCAGCCGCATCGCTAAAAGTTGCCCAATAGAGTGTGATATCTTGTGCCGGTACAACACCCGGTTCAACACGCGACCAGCCTCCCGGTATAAGAACACTGTTGCCAAAGTAATCGCTGCCCGTAAATAATTTTAAAGTTTCTGCACCGGCGGTGCTAAAAATACTGTGCCCTGAGCCATACTCTGGGAAAGGAGGGGTCGGAAATGATGAAACTTGATAAGGCATCCAATCAGCACCATCTACTGCACCGTCCCAAGAATCCACAACCTTACCTTTATACAGGAAATGGATTGCCGTTACCGGCCTGACACAATCGTAAAATCGCTTACCATCCCAGGAGGCAATACTGGCATCGAAAATGGCATTGGTCATGGCAAAGAACAGCTTTACATCTTTATCCAGGCTGTGATGATCACGTTCTGACACATAGGTGGCAAACAACGTCCAATGCCCTGGCGGCAGTTCAGACTTTGGCCCGTCCGCCCAATATTCGGCAATCACCTTTTTCTCATCCGTTAAATACGCGGTATATTCAAGAACTTGCTGGGCCTGTTCCTTGTAGCGTTTAGGGCTCTTTTTATAACTCGCAGGCAACGCCATAACTGTACGAAATTGTTTGCCTGATGTTAATGCGTAAGGCTTAACCTTACCCCAGTGCGGCGTAATAAATTTTTGGACTTCACCGTTTACCAACAATGGCTGCCAGCGATCAGGATCGACTATCTTGGTAGGCGTGTTAACGGGTTTATAACCGGTATAGTCGCTGTACGGCCCTAGATTTAAATCACCCAGTTGATTGGAACCGTCATGATGACGAAAAGCAAGTACCGCAGCAGCAGCAGTTTTACCTATATTGGCCGGATCGGTTTTAACATTGCTCTTGTCGTTAGGATCATAGCCCAAACTCACCATTAATTTGTCAAAACTGGTTTTTTCAGTAGGGAACAAATCAACTAAACAAGCCCTTGCGGCAAAGCTGATGGCCTTATCCTTATTTTGAACGGTGCGTTCCACCAAAGGACGACGTAAGCTAGCGCCACGGCGCGTACCAATAGCCTTGGCATCATAGGCCGCCCAGGCATCAAACATACAGGTATGGGTGATTGCCAAGGCCCTGGCAACTATTGGGGGACCGGGCTTTGTGGTTCGAATGGCTTGTAGTGCCGCCTCATTCCAGCGGGTTACGGTGGTCGCTGCCGACGCCATTTCCGACTTTCCAAAAGCGACGGCTAAAATCAATCCACTGGTTAAAAAAACGCGCTTTACTACTGAAATATCCACAACACCTCCACATCTAAATTAATGCCCCATTAATATTTATACATCATTAATGTTCATAAATCACGCTGATTAATAGTTTCTATTGATATTTTTTACGACAAACTCCCACTTGATGAGCTTATCCAAAATGCCATTCAGGTAATCAACGCGTTTGTTTTGATAATTCAGATAATAGGCATGTTCCCAGCCATCGATCACGACCAATGGCATTAATTCTTCTGTCAACGAAACGTCCTCCTTACCATGATACTTTTAAAAAAAGCGCGTAAAACCTACTTTGCAAACAGTTTAAGTTATTAGCTGATGTTACGCACCCGCCACTAAAAAATGTGTATTATTTCCCAATGGAAAAAGAAAAATTAGATTTATACACAGACTTTTTGATCTGCAACAGCGGTT
>SBAV01000105.1 GCA_005239965.1 Methylobacter tundripaludum | reverse complement strand
ATGTTGTTCAATGATTCTGGCATCCATGCCATTGCTACGCACTTCAGAAAGGTGGGCAATTAAGACATTGGAACAGTTGTCTATCATAGTTAAAGACTAGCTTGGTTAAATACCCACAAGCTTAGTCGATTTTTGCGTTTATGCTTTTTCTATCCACTCATAAAGTTCAGTCAATGCAGGATCACATTGACAGCAACCTGAACCGCACGCCGTACCGGACGGCAGTTTGCGGACATTACCCTTGCTGATCCATTTGCCCAGCATGCCGCGCAATGCATCTTCATCCATATCAAAGCGATCAACCAAGTCTTTTAAGGCAATGCGCCGGCGTTCTTTTAAGTAAGCACGCAAATCAGATAGAATCATTACAACACCTCCTGTACAGTCTTTATTGCGCTATGCCTGCCGTACAACCAAAGTCCAAACAACACTGATAGAAACATCACCAGCAATCCGGATATCCAAAGCAGCGAATAGCCCGGATGTTGGGCATAGGTTACCGCCTGATAAAAAACCGTTGCCGTGCCATAAGCCAGCCCTGTCGTCCAGAACACCACAAACAGCGTCCAGCTTAAATTGGTTTCCCGGTAGATTGCCGCCGTTGCCGCAACACAGGGCGCATACAACAAAATAAACAATACATAGGCAAAGGCACCGGCTTTGCCGTCAAAACTTTTGCGCATAGCGGCAAAAGTATCGGCCTTTACATCTTGTTCGCTGGCAGCAGCCTTAATGTCCAAACCCAAAGGATCCAATACATTGTCTGCGATAGCTATAAGATTTTTCGGTACGGTCAAACACGCATCAACCAAGGCTTGTTGCAAGTTAAAATGACTGTCGTTATCGGCTTTTGCGTCAGCACCCTGGCTGTACAACGCATCCAATGTACCCACCACCGCCTCTTTCGCCAAAACGCCGGTAAATATGCCCACGGTTGCCGGCCAGTTATCTTGGGCAATACCCATCGGTTTAAAAATTGGCGTTAAGCCGCGACCAATCGCACTTAACACGGATGTGTTGCCGCTTTGCTGGCTAAACGTGCCGTCAGTATTGACAGCATTCAGAATATTTAACACCAATACCATCGGTACAATGACCTTGCCGGCATTAAACAAGAAAAACTTCAGCCGATCCCAGGTTCTAATAAACACCCCGCTTAAGGTCGGCATGTGATATGCCGGAAGCTCCATAATGAATGGCGTAGTTTCGCCCTTAAACAGCGTATGGCGCATGATCAATCCGGTAAAAACCGCTACTGCTATGCCTAAAAGATACAAACCAAACACCAGATTCTGTCCGCCCACCGGAAAAAATGCCGACGCAAACAAGGCATAAACCGGCAATCTGGCACCGCAGGACATAAACGGATTCATCAAATTGGTCAGAATCCTGTCGTGTTGTTTTTCAAGCGTGCGGGTGGCCATAATCGCAGGTACATTACAGCCGAAACCGACAATCATCGGCACAAAGGCTTTACCGGGCAAGCCTATCATGCGCATGAACCTGTCCATCACAAAAGCGGCCCTGGCCATATAGCCGGAATCTTCCAAGGCCGACAGAAACATAAACAAAAAACCGACAACCGGAATAAAGGTGGCCACGACCTGCATGCCATTACCGATGCCTTTGGTCAATAATACGACCAACCATTGCGGCCAATGCAATCCGGTCAGAAACGCACCCAAGCCATCCACCAGCACAGCGCCAACCGCTTGGTCAAAAAAATCAACAAAGGCACTGCCGACATTGATGGTACACATAAACATCAGGTACATCACCAGCAAAAACACCGGAATGCCCAGGAAGCGATTCAGGACAATCATGTCAATCTGTTCAGTCCGGTGCCGGCTTACTTCATTGATTTTACACACCGTAGCTTGCGTGAGTTGGTTGACAAAGCCGTAACGGGCATCAGCGGCAAGTATGTCAATTTCATCGTTGGTTTCTGCTTCGACCTCGCCTTGCAGCTGCCTTACTTTCGGCAACACATCATCACCCGCCATTTGTTTGGCGAGCGTATCATCTTCCAGTAACCGCAAAGCCAACCAACGCAGATTACAGTTATGCTGTGTGGCGATTTCCGCCAATAAAGGCGAGATGGCGCTAACGGCGCGTTCCAAAGCATCTGTGTATGGAATACTCGCCGAAGGCACGGGCTGGCTAATAACGCTCTTGCTGATAACCGCTTTTAAGGCATCAATACCGTGCTTGTTTGCAGCAGAAATGGGCACGACAGGGCAACCTAACACTGTGCTTAACGCATCAATATCAATTCGGATGCCCCGCTTTTTGACCGCGTCCATCATGTTGAGCACCAGTATCATCGGCACGCGCATTTCGACAAGTTGCGACGTTAAATACAGATTGCGTTCAAGGCTGGAAGCATCAACGATGTTGATAATCAAATCGGCCTCTTTGGAGGCGACAAAATCGCGGGCAACCTTTTCATCCAAAGACACCTGGTCATCGGCAGCTTCCAGAGAATAAGTGCCAGGAAGGTCAACTAATTCGATAGTTTTGTTGGCAAACCGGTATTCGCCGGTTTTTTTTTCCACAGTAACGCCCGGCCAATTACCTACATGCTGTTTGGCACCCGTTAGGGCGTTAAAAAGTGTTGTCTTGCCGCAATTGGGATTGCCGACAACACCGACCGTACAATCAGCGTTCATTACATTTTCTCTAACAACAATACTGCCGCTTCATCCTTTCTCAGCGTCAATGAAAATCCACGTAGTTTGATTTCAACCGGATCGCCCATCGGAGCAAATCGGGTCACACTGAATGATGTTCCCGGCGTTAAGCCCATGGCCAACAATTTTTTACGATAGGCTTTTCCGGCCTTATCGAATCCAGTGATTTTTGCCAAATCACCAACAGCAAGATGTTTTAAGTT
>SBAV01000010.1 GCA_005239965.1 Methylobacter tundripaludum | reverse complement strand
CCTTAATCTGTATCAGTTCAGGGTGTTCAATGTATTCCTTACGTTTGATTAAGGCTTGTGCGATTTCTTTTTCTGGAGTGGAGTCTTCAAGCTGATAAGTCAGCAGTGTTGACAGTGCCGCTGCGCCGCAACTTAAATCCCATTCTTGTACCACCACCCGTTCACGGCGCATTTCTAATAGCGATTTAACAATACGGCTTTCGTTGGCTTGTGCTGCGCTTAAAAAAAACGTACAAAATACCGCAACGTTAAGTAATGTAAAAAACAGGCGGGGGAGAATGACGTTAGCAGATGGATATTTGCGGGTTTTTATTCTAGGCACACCAAGTGATTGGGTTTTGGATTTAATAGTTGCTAACACATTCATAAACCCCACTTTAAACAAACATGATTGCCGATGCAGATTGAGCAAAGGCCCTGTAACGGTTTTACGTTGCAGAGCCTATGCCCTTAAATATTACCGAATTATGTCCAGTAATTTTAAAATGCCTAACTTAGCAGTTTAAGAAACCACCACGGCAGGAAGCAGCAATCGCAAAAGAGGTTACAGTACCCGCCCCCCCCAAACACTGGAAGTATTGCTTGCAGAGGCACCTGTACCACCAAACCACCAGCCGCCAACATGAGTAGAAACGCGGCTGCTACTATAAGCATTAGGGCCAGATGCAGAACCGCCCGCAAGACCAATTGCAATGGCACCTGCTGTTACGTTATCCAACTGGTCTGTTGTCAATTGCACAGGAGCTGCACTGGCAGCACTAGCAGCAACAGTTAAAATGGCAGCTGAAACAATAGAAACTAAAGTTTTCATGACAATCTCCTAAGTGAATTAAAGTTAGACGGATACGCCTTACGTTGAGGGGGCATTACGATGATCGCTTTTGCCGCTACGCAGGTTTGTCTGCCGTCGGATAAAACAATAAGCCTATTTATTTTTTTAAACAATTCACAATTAGTTCAGTAAACCAAAGGCGTATCTTAAAAAATACCTCGCCGAAAGATGTAGGCACGGAAGTGAATACAATACCCATAAATTCGCACCTAAGTAGTAGAGCAAAAGTTTTTTAACATTTTTTCGCTTGTATCCCTTATTAAGTCAGCATAATGTGAAAAAAGACTTATGGTCACCTACTTACATAGTTCTAAGCGGATAGTTGTCACAATTTATTTATCGCCGATAGGTTTTTAGGGAGCCGTTATGATAACTGTAAATGGAATTAGCGTATCTGGCACAATACCTGGTTCAAGTATCTGAACTGCGGCGCTTGCAGTAGCCGAATCTCCCTCTGCAAAGGCCGATAGGCTGTAATGCGCAGTACCATCATTATCCACTACGACCTGAGAGGAGCTATAAGATTGACTGAAACTTTCTCCCTCTGTACCGGCTGTCACCGTGTCCATTTGTGTGTTGGACAAGTAGATTGATTCCGCAGTGGCTAACTCATTGGCACTTATTAGAATTATGCCAAAAATCACTGAAAATGATTTCGTATTCATAAGTAAATATCCTCAATTAAATTGAAATATGACGATACTTTTAGCTTAATGTGTTCAAGGGAATATCGGAGAAAACGTTACCTGTATGTGGACATAACACAAACCCGATGATGGCACGCTGAGATGAGGGATTGTTTATTAACCCCGATGCGTGTCGATGCGATGCTAATGCATGATCCATACACTGAAAAAACTGAAATACCGCCGATCATCAGCATAGGCTTTTTAGAACAGGAAACAATTCCCCCTTAGGATTATCAACCAAAGGCTTAGGCCGGGCTTGCTGTGTTGTCTGTAAAAAATTGTTTTGTGCTGGGTAGCAACAGCTAGAGCGAATTGAATCATTCGCTCTAGGGGATGGTGAGATACCAAAGAAACTTGCGGTCTAGAAAACAGTTAGTGAGAAGCGCCAGCTCCAACTGTGATTGAATACGCCAGCGTTCCAATTAACCATGATTGGCTGCCACTGGCGAGAGGTATCGGAATAACTTTTCCAGTTGTTGACGTACTGGCATTAACACTGCCACTACCAAACGCCGCCGCTGCGCCGTACCCAACGCTAAAACGACCTGTGGTTACCACTCCTGCTTGTGTACTTGATACAGGAGAGTATCCATTAGCACCGGCTATTGCACTAATCTGAAGTCCCCCCCCGCCGTAACAGCGTCCATTTGAGCGCTGGATAAACTTATAGGCGCCGCACTCGCAATATCCAAACCGGTTACCAACATCAAGCCCGAAAAAATCGAAAAGAATTTTGTAGTCATGACACCATACTCCTAAAATTAAATTAAATTAAAAGCTTGACGATACAATTAAATTTGTTGCTACAGTTAAACTAATTTTAATTATCGCCGAGATTAGAGTGGCTGTTTTTAAAAAAATATACAATTCACCATTGGTTGTATAAACCAAAGCAGTAATGCTGTCATGAATACTGGCTAAAAGCGGGAAAAGCTTTGACGGCTTGGATAAAAAAAATGTACGGTAGGCAATCGAGCGGACTGGTCAATCCGCTCTATCTTTTAGAGTGAAAAATTTATTATCTTGAATACCACTACATGTGAGCGGGGGTTATTGCAACGACAAAGGTTGACGACAAGGCAGATTTTGAGTTAGATGTTGAAGATGTTTGGTTTAACTGCCGTATAAAAACTAATGGGCTATCGGATGCCCCTGAGGTTGACGCTGTAGCTGTTGTGTTAGCACCACAACAGGCCTTTGCCGATGCCGTGCTGTATCCTATTTGCAGGCCGGGGCCGAGAGAGTATACGCCAGTTCTTGTGACGGTACTGGTAGTCGGCATTACGCCACTAGCGCTAGCATTGGCATAGGCTGCAACCGCTATTGCGCCAGCAGAAACGGAATCCATTTGAGCGCTGGATAGCTGAATTGGCTCTGCATAAGCAACGGTAATACTGCTAGCAACTAAAACTACGCCGAAGAGGGTAGAAGAAAATTTTGTGGCCATGACTGAATCTCCTGAGTTAAGTGTGGACTTGTGACGATGCTGTAAAAATTCCGCACGGACATTTGTG
>SBAV01000292.1 GCA_005239965.1 Methylobacter tundripaludum | reverse complement strand
TTTTTATCAATTCCAGACTCCAAATTGGCTTGTTTATGTCAAAAAATCATGGCCTAACTTCAGTATTTTCAAGCATCCCAGCACTTTTAATCACACCCAAGTCAGGCTGTCGATGGCTTTTAATTCCAACGTGTATTAAATTTGCGCCCCACCTCAGCAAACTCATCTGAGATGATTAATTACTTGTGTTAATTCATCTTAACGAAAGTGATGGGATGGGTTGTTTTTGGCTATGTAGTCATTAATAGGGCAACCAAGTTTTCTGAATTACGTTTTTGGCTTCCTACTTAAGGCAGGACAATAAGCGAGATGTACCGTTCGGCCTGAGTCTAGTGAGGGCTGTTGTTCATGGTTCGATAAGCTCTCAAAAAACGGTTTAGTTTTAAATTGTCCGACCTCAAGTGAGAAGCCCGTTTTTGAAACATTAGTGTGCGATAATTCAGCAAGTAATGAAGATATAAGCTAAGGCTATTCATGGGTTAGTTCCTATACGGATTAATCGGCATCTATATACACTCATTATCATAGCATTTGTTATCAACCCATGATTATAGCCGCTTAAATACTACATGACCTTCTCAATCCTACATATATCTGATCTCCATCGCGACCTCAGCGACGAGGTCGCAAATGAATGGCTACTTGATTCGCTTGAGTGTGATTTCAATCGATTCGACGAGCAAACCCCCAAAATTTTGAGACCTACGCTTTGCATTGTAAGCGGTGACCTTGTGCATGGCGTTGGGCTGAACGCTACAAATGCAGATGATGAACTAAAAAGACAGTATTCTCAGGCCGAAGAGTTTCTTGTCGGTTTGGCTGACCGATTTTTCGATGGTGAACGCGAGCGGGTGGTTATTTTGCCTGGTAATCACGATGTTTGCTTTAGCGATGTAATGAAGAGTGTTGCAAAGATTGAAATTCCAATAGAACCCGAAAAAAAGACAAAGCTTGTTCAAGAATTATTCGCGGCAAAGCCTGAATTGCGGTGGTCATGGCGTGAGTTGTGCTTTTACAAGATTACAAACAGTGACATGTACGTGATCGATTCCGGTACTTCGCTTCGACATACAACAACTTTTATCAGGGCAAACGTACATACGAACTTATACCAGAACAACAGTTCGATGTATTTGATTTCGCTGACCTTGGTTTTTGTGTAGTTACTTTGAATAGCTGTTATAACAATGATCCATTACGCCGATCTGGAGAATTTCATCCCAAATCCTTGACTGAAGCCTGTAGAGCGTTACGCCACAGTAAACGCACAGGTTGGTTATCTGCTGTGGCTTGGCATCACAACTTAGTTGGTGCTCCAACACAGGATGACTATTTAGACGCTGGTTTCCTCCAGTTGCTTATAGACGCAGGTGCATCACTCGCTTTTCATGGACATCAACATTTATCAGAGTGCTTCGATGAACGCTATCGGCTTGGTAAAAATCCACGAAAAATAACTATCGTTAGTGCTGGTACACTCTGCGCCGAACCGAACAACTTAAGGTCTGGAGTACCGCGCAGTTATAACATCGTTGAGCTAGATACAGATTCTTGGTGTGGCTGTGTACACCAAAGACAGATGGTAAATGCGTATATGTCACTGCCTGTTTGGGGACCCGGACATTTCATCAATACGAACAGCTCATTTTTTGAATTCAAGTTATGTGAACCGACAGCAACCAGGCCAAAACTACTTGATGAGCAATTAATACTTGCTCAAGCGGATGGACTTCTTGGAGATCAGAAATGGCCTGAAGCACTAGATATTCTCGAAAAAATAAAGAATGTTCCACTTGCTCGGCCACTAATTACGAAAGCACTTGAGGAAATTAGCGATACACAACTTATCATCGACAAGTTGTATCCGCCTGTGAATAATGCTGAAGCTGTAATAATTGGTGATGCAATTCTCAGAGCTGGTACGCTGGAAAAAGCAAAGGCGTTTGTAGAACTAGAATTCGTGTTAAACAACCAAGACGCGAGTGTTTGCGATATATCACGTCGAATTACCGAAAGGCGGCTTAAATGAATAAAGGGATAGTATTTCAAGTAGAAACCAATCGAATACTTCAGATTCTTGCAAGTGAGATCTATGACTCTCCCTTAGCACTTCTCCGCGAAAATTTACAGAATGCCTATGATGCAGTCCGTATGCGCTTTGCAAGGGAAGGCACATTGACTGACGGCGGCAGAATTGATATTCACATAGACAACAACGAAGTATCAATCTCGGATAACGGGGTTGGTATGACGGAAGAGGTACTGCGTGAGAACTTTTGGAAAGCAGGGTCTAGCGGTAAACGCTCAGACGATGCGCGACGAGCTGGCGTAGTTGGTACATTCGGCATTGGGGCAATGGCGAACTTTGGAGTTTGTACACGGCTCACAGTTGAGACATATTGTGAAGGCAGTACTGAGGCACTGCGTAGTATAGCTGAACGGGATTCGCTCAAAATTGCCGAAGAATGTATTAGTTTAGAGCGCATTATCTTAGAGCGAGATGCGGGAACCACAGTGTCTGCAATATTGGATAACGAACATCCGATTAGTCCAAGTCAGGCGTTACAGTATCTAAAACCTTATGTAGGATTCCTTCAAGTTCCTGTCTACTTCAACGGCAGTTTAATCAGTTGCAATACAATTCAATCGCAACTCCCTATTACTGGTCGTTCGTTTGTTCAAATTGGAGTAAAGGTTTTAAACGATAATTTATGTAGTGGGTCATTTGATGTGCATGCTGACCAGAATGGGCAAGTTCTTATTCATGTTAACGATATTACCCTTGGAAGCACTGTTATTGATGGATGTATGGCTCTTTTGCAAGGAGGGGGGCAACTCATGGGATTGCGATCATTTTTTGGACTCGCACCGATTCCTGCAACTGGATATTACCAATTTGGTGGGTTTGCAAATCTATCCTTTTTACAACCAACTGCTGGACGCGAGGCATTGAGTCGCGAAAGTATCGAACAAGTTTCTCGTTTAGTTAATCTTGCTGAGCGAGCGGCCTCAGAATTTCTCGCAACAACAACTGGAGCAGATAAAAATAATGCCTTTTTGCAATGGTTAATGTCGCATGGTCGGTATGAGCTTGCTCGCATGGTGTCGGTTTCTGTGCTTCCCGAAAATGTAAATATTTTGCTTGGCAAAATCAAAACGTATATCGGAACTCGAACCACACATCACTACACGGGTAATGATCGACAAATTCTATCAACGTTTGCAAACGAGAACGCTTACCTACTCCATGTTGCGCAGAACAATCCTCGTCGACAAGTACAACTCTATTACATAACTAATATACTAAAAATACCTTTGGTTCCAGATTCGGCGCAAGTCACACGCATATACAAAGGAACGGAGCTGAATATGCCCGAGGCTTCCGTCCTGATACGAATCGCATCAATTTTGCGTGATGATTATTTAATATCGGATATTGAGCTTGTTCTTGCCGACATTTCACATGGGGTTACTATATTGCCCAAAAAGCTCGGTGATCAATTGACAATTTACATTGAAAAGTCCAGCCCTCTTTTGCCTCCGTTACTTGAGTTTTACGACAAGGCGTACCAGCTTTTTGCGCAATTCATGAAAGACTTTGTTAGAGTCCACATTTATCCAAGGATTCAGCAGTTCGTGCCGTCTTCAACTCGCGACGGTGTAGATGCTTTGCGGAAAATGCTACAACGCAATCGCGAATTGTACAGCTATGAAGAAACCGATTTGGGCGATTTGGAAGGGGTATTGGGAGATTATCTTTCTGGGACTGCAAATCTTTCTCAAGTTTTACATGAAGCACGCACTAGAGCAAAACCACAGACACAAAGTGTTTCTCGCGAGCAAGTTGGTTCAGTTGAAAATGAGGTACCCGGCATAGCAGAGTCCCCCGTTACGCAACCAGTTGAAGAGGGGCTTGAGTTTGCCCCTAGTCCACCAATCATCAGAGACACCGTCATCTCAAATATGAAAATTCTTATGACGAACGAAAAATACTCTTCGCTTAATAATTTTTCAATGCTTTTGGGTCTATCGGATAGACTTATGAAAACCGAATCTGAGTTTTTCCGTACACCCCACACCACAAGAATACTATGGGGTGGGCATCGTGTTGTCTATATTTTTACAGAAACAACAGGAAGACTTAGCCTCTATTATGACATTGAACTTCACGAGCCTATCGAACACACAAAAGCGAGTGGAGGTATGTTTCCAACCACTACTTTAATTACTAAGAATCGTATATTCGTCCCCATCCCAGATATGTTGGTGGAAGAATTCAAAATAGCCGCAGGTCCAAAACAGTTTTTTGTTCGTTTCGATGTATTGTGCAGTGATGTAGCCTGAAATCCCTAAATCAATACAAAACTCCGTATTACTTACTTTACTTACCGTTTCATGAGTAGGTGTTACATCCGAATGCCAGTAACTATTAAAACCTATTACTTTTGTTAATCACTATTAACGAAAGTAAAGCTAGCATCATGGAGACAACAGTTATCTCAATTTAAATTTTAAAAATACCTAGTGTTATTAGACCGCCTCAAAACCCAGCTATGAACTAAGGTGGTAATTGTATAATTAAAATTAGATTGGAAATGGAAAATACAAATAATTCTAAATATAAGTGGTTTTAAGGTACGATGGACGTGCTGTTAGTACATATAATATAACGCAAATTTGTTTGAAAAACACATACACAACCTACACAAAGAAAATAACTGAAAGTGCATGTTGTGTATGTAAAGAAATTAATCAAAGCAGATTTTTACGCGATTGCCGCCATTTGAACGACCAAGCCTACTTATTTTTATGCCGTATAAATTTCGCAATGAATCGCTAATACGATCAATTTCAGCACCTAATTCTCTGGGCTCAATATTGTTAATAGTGCCATTACTCATCAATTTTTCCTTTAATGCTATAAATGTTCCTTTAAAGCCAGAAGCATTGCTATCCTTCATTTTAATAATCGCTTGTGCCACTTCCGAATTATCAAGAACATCACCTTGAGCCGAAGCAATGTTAGCATTATAAGCTTTTGTAAATGAACCCGATGGCCAACCCAATGCTTTTTCAACAACACACCCTAAAATATGAAAATCTGCCATCCGGTTTAAATTGTCAGGTGTTTCAAAACTTTCATATTCTTTAAGAATTAAACTTAGAGAATTAAAAATGCCTCCTATAATTTTT